>NZ_OZ208414.1:912500-1147500 GCF_964507685.1 Tenacibaculum aestuariivivum | reverse complement strand
ACGATTAACTTATGATTTGTTTGTGAATAAAGATGTTAAAGTAATTTCGGTTGTTGCAAATAAAATTGAATATTTTAATATAGATATCATTATTAAGCAAATGAGGGAGCATTTACCTATAGATGTTTCTATTAGTGCTATTCCTATAAATAGAAAATTAAATAATCCTACAATAAAAGAACTTTTAAGTAAAATTAATGCAACTGTACTTTTTGGTAATGAGTTTTTAAATAATATAACTGGTGATATTAAGGTTGGCGCAATGCAATTAGCTAATTTTCTTCATCATTTAACACCTGATAGTGTTGTGGTTACTCCAGCTGATAGGTCAGATATATTATTGGGTACTTTACAGGCTAATATTTCAACAAATTACCCTAGCGTATCTGGTGTTGTATTAACAGGTGGTATTGAGTTGAATAAATCTGTAATTAAATTAATTGAAGGTTTAGAGAAAATTATTCCTATTTTATGGGTTAAAGAAGGTACTTTTGCAGTTACAACTAAGCTTGGTAATGTACGTTCTCATATTTATGCAGAGAATGTAGATAAAATAAAAATGTCTATTAATATTTTTGAAACTCATGTTGATGTTACAGCTTTAAATGAAAAGCTTACAAGTTATAAAGGTACAGATATTGTTACACCAAGAATGTTTCAATATAATTTGTTAAAAAGAGCTAAGGAAGTAAAAAAACATATTGTTTTACCTGAAGGAAATGATGATAGAATTTTAGTTGCTGCATCACAACTTGATAAAGCAGATGTTGTTAGGTTAACCATTTTAGGTAAAAAAGAGCTTATTGTAGCGGCTGTAAAACGTTTAAATATTTCTTTTGATTTTGAATCAATTACAATCATTAATCCTATTGAGTCAGATTACTTTGATGATTTTTCAAATACGTTGTATGAGTTAAGAAAGCACAAGGGTTTAAGTCCGGCTATGGCTGATGATTTAATGGCTGATGTTTCTTATTTTGGAACGATGATGGTTTATAAAGGTTTAGTTGACGGAATGGTTTCTGGTGCTGCTCATACTACACAGCATACCATAAAACCAGCATTGCAGTTTATTAAAACTAAACCTGGATATTCTGTGGTTTCATCAATTTTTTTTATGTGTTTAGAAGATCGAGTTTCTGTTTTTGGTGATTGTGCTATCAATCCAAATCCAACAGCTGAGGAATTGGCAGAAATTGCCATAGCATCGGCAGAATCTAGTATTGCTTTTGGTATTGATCCTAAAATTGCTATGTTGTCTTATTCATCAGGAACTTCAGGTAAAGGTGAAGATGTTGATACGGTAAGAAAAGCTACTGAAATTATCAAACAAAAAAGACCTGATTTAAAAGTTGAAGGACCTATTCAGTATGATGCAGCTGTTGATCCTTTTATAGGAAAAAAGAAACTGCCTAATTCTAAAGTTGCTGGTCAGGCTAACGTACTAATTTTTCCGGATTTAAATACTGGAAATAATACTTATAAGGCAGTACAACGTGAAACAGGTGCATTGGCTATTGGCCCAATGTTGCAAGGATTAAATAAACCTGTAAATGATTTAAGTAGGGGGTGCACTGTAGAGGATATTTTTAATACTATAATTTTAACAGCTATTCAAGCTCAAGCGAAATAAGTATGAAAATATTAGTTATAAATTCAGGAAGTTCTTCAATAAAATATCAATTGATTAATATGCCAATACAAAAAGTAATTTGTACTGGATTAATTGAAAGAATTGGTTTAAAAGGAGGAACAGTTCATTATAAATCAACAGAACATAAAAGTATAGAGGTTGTTGAAATTAAAAATCATAAAGTAGGTTTACAAAAAGTAGTAGCACTATTATTGGATAAAAAAATAGGTGTAATTACGGCAACTAATGAAATTAATGTAGTAGCTCATAGGGTGGTTCATGGTGGAGATTCTTTTAAAGAAACTACAATAATAACAACTGAAGTTAAAAAGAAAATTAAAGATTTATTCTCATTAGCACCACTTCATAACCCTGCAAATTTAGAAGGAATAAAAGTTGCCGAAATTATTTTTACAAATGCTATTCAGGTAGCTTCTTTTGATACAGCATTTCATCAAACAATACCTGTTACAGCATATAAATATGCAATTCCTAATAAATTTTTAATAGAAAATAAAATACGTTTATATGGTTTTCATGGAACAAGTCATAAATATGTTTCTGAAAAAGCAATTGCTTATTTACAAAAAACACAAAGTAAAATTATTACCATACATTTAGGAAATGGTTGTAGTATAACAGCTATTAAAAATGGTATTAGTATTGATCATAGTTTAGGGTTTAGTCCTGTTACAGGCTTAATTATGGGATCACGTTCTGGTGATATTGACCATTCTTTAATTTTTTATTTAATTGATGTTTTAGGGTATAAACCTAAACATGTAAGTGATATTTTACAAAAGGAAAGCGGTATGCTTGGGTTAACAGGATTTAGTGATTTGCGAGATATTGAAGAAGCTGCTTTAAAGGGTGATAAAAATTGTCAATTAGCGTTAGATATGAATGCGTATCGAATTAAAAAATATATTGGTTCTTATATAGCAGTAATGAATGGAGTTGACGCCATTGTTTTTACTGCTGGAATTGGTGAAAATTCAGTGCTTATTAGAAAATTAGTTTGCTCTGGTTTGGAGTTTTTTGGTATTGAAATAGATAAGTATAAAAATGATACAAAAGTAACTAATCTCACAGAAATTAATAGTGAAGCGTCAAAAGTAAAAATATTGGTAATTCCTACGAATGAAGAATTAGAAATAGCAAACCAATCTTACGATTTATTAAAATAATGAACTATAAACATACTTATTTAGTAACCATTCAATATTTAGGGTTTCGTTTTCATGGATGGCAAAAACAGCCAAATTTAAAAACGGGCCATTTATTTTTAGATAAAACTTTAAAGTTTATTTATAAAGGAATTCGTTTGAAAAGTTTAGGTGTTGGTAGAACCGATGCAAGAGTATCGGCAAGTTATTTTGCATTTCAGTTATTTATTGATGAAAAAGTAGATTTTGAACAATTTATGATTGATTTTAATGCCAATGCACCTGGTGATATGAGGGCTTTGAAAATTGAAGACATTAATAATGATTTTAATATTATTCAGCATCCGAAGTTAAAAGAATATCGTTATTATTTTTCTTATGGTGAAAAAAATCATCCATATGCAGCACCTTTTTTAACTCGTTTTAGAGATCAATTAGATATAGAAGTTATGAAAGAAGGGGCAATGTTGTTTGAAGGTTTTCATAACTTTAAAAGATATTGTACAAAACCAACAGAAGAAACTAAGGTTGAAAGAACTATTGAATATTGTAGAATTGAAATAAATACCGAATTAACAGCTTCTTTTTTTCCGAAACAAAGTTTTGTTTTAATTGTTAGAGGAGAAGGTTTTTTAAGAAATCAAATTCGTTTGATAATGGGGGGTTTACATAGCTTAGGAAAAGGAGAGTATGATTTAGATTTTATCAAACAGAGTTTAGATTGCGAAGCAGAAATTGAATTTATTAAAAATATTGCACCCGCCTCTGGATTACATTTACATAAAATAGCTTTTAAAAATTAATTATAAAATAAGGTTGCGTTAGCGATTGAAGTTTTGTTTGAGCTCTTTTATGAAGAATGAATAAAAAGCGAGTACGTAAAGCGCGACCCTTGTGGTAACGCTATAAAAATAAGTTCATTATAAAAAGAATGAACTTATTTATGTGAATAAGTTTTATTTTTTAATAATACTTCTAGAAATTACAATTTTTTGAATTTCAGAGGTTCCTTCATAAATTTGAGTAATTTTTGCATCACGCATTAAGCGTTCTACATGATAATCTTTTACAAAACCATTTCCACCATGAATTTGAACTGCTTCAACAGTTTGCTCCATAGCAACTTTAGAGGCGTATAATTTTGCCATTGCTCCAGATATGTCGTAATTATTACCTTGATCTTTATCCCAAGCCGCTTTTAAAACAAGCATTCTAGCTGCTTCAATTTCTGTATACATATCAGCTAATTTAAAAGCAATTGCTTGATGATTACAAATTTCAGTACCAAAAGCTTTACGTTCTTTTGAGTATTTTAAAGCTAATTCATAAGCGCCAGAAGCAATACCTAATGCTTGTGCAGCAATACCAATTCGTCCACCAGCTAAAGTTTTCATGGCGAATTTAAATCCGAAACCATCTTCACCAATTCTATTTTCTTTTGGAACTTTTACATCATTAAATTGTAGTGTGTGCGTGTCTGAGCCTCTAATACCTAATTTATCTTCTTTAGGTCCTATGTGAAAACCTTTGGTTCCTTTTTCGACTATAAAAGCATTAATTCCTCGATGTTTTTTACTACGATCGGTTTGGGCAATAACTATATAAACATCGGCACGACCACCGTTAGTAATCCAGTTTTTTGTACCGTTAATTATATAATGATCTTCTTTTTCTTCAGCAGTAGTTGCTTGTGAAGTTGCATCAGAACCCGCTTCAGGTTCACTTAAACAAAAGGCTCCAATTTGTTCACCAGTAGCTAATTTTGTTAAGTATTTTTGTTTTTGAGCTTCGTTTCCATAAGCTTCTAAACCATAACAAACTAATGAGTTGTTTACAGAAACCATAACAGAGGCAGAGGCATCAATTTTAGACAACTCTTCCATAATTAATGTATACGATATTGTATCCATTCCACTTCCGCCATATTCAGGAGCAACCATGACTCCTAAAAAACCAAGTTCGCCCATTTTTTTTACTAGTTCAGGAGGAAATTCTTGTTTATTATCTCTTTCAATTACTTCAGGTAATAATTCGGTTTGAGCAAAATTACGTGCAGCATTCCTAATCATTATATGTTCTTCTGTTAAACTAAAATTCATAATTTATGATTGTTATATTAGAAAAAATATCACTCAAAGATACTTTTTTAATAGCATCTTTTTGGTTGTGTTTTATTATTTTTACGAGTATGAATACTAACTTTAATTTTATTATAGGTTTAATGTCAGGAACCTCGTTAGATGGAATTGACATAATATACGTTAAATTTGATAAAAGAGATTATAAAAAATTTAATATTTTATTTTCAGAAACTATTCCTTACACAAATGGATGGGTAACTAAATTAAAAGAAGCAATAAGTTTTCCTGAAAATAAATTAATTAATTTAGATATTGAGTATGCCAAGCTATTAGGAAATGAAATTAATTATTTTATAAAAAAGCATGCTATTTGTAATATTGATTTTATCTCTTCGCATGGGCATACTATTTTACATGAGCCTGATAAAGGAATTACACTTCAAATAGGTAATGGAAAGGTTATTTCAGAAATAACAAAGCAAAAAGTAATTTGTGATTTTAGAACTCAAGATGTTAATTTAGGAGGGCAAGGAGCTCCACTAGTTCCTATAGGCGATGAGTTATTATTTTCAGATTATAAATTTTGTGTTAATTTGGGAGGTTTTGCTAATGTATCATTTAAAAAAAATGAACAGCGAATAGCTTTTGATATTTGTCCTGTAAATATTGTTTTAAATCATTATGTTCAAAAATTAGGTTTTATTTATGATGATAAAGGAAAAATAGCGGCAACAGGTAGTATAAATAAAGAGTTGTTAAAAAGATTAAACCAGTTAGATTATTATAAAAAAGAACCTCCAAAATCATTAGGTTTAGAATGGGTTCAGTCAATTATTTTTCCTTTAATAGATAAAACTGAAAAAAATATTAGCTCAGTTTTAAGAACGTTTATTGAGCATGTAGCTATTCAAATTGGAAGAATAATTTATAAAAGTGATGCTGTTTTAATAACAGGAGGCGGTGTTTTTAACGATTTCTTAATCCAAAGAATAGCATTTTATTCAGAACAAAAAATAATAACACCATCAAAAGAACTTATTAATTATAAAGAAGCACTGATTTTTGCTTTTTTAGGGTTGTTACGTGCTGAAAATCAGGTTAATTGTTTAAGTAGTGTTACTGGTGCCGAAAAAGATCATTCTTCAGGTGTTATTTTTATTAGGTAACTGATTTTTTTAATTAAAAAAAATACTAACTATGATTTTTTATGCTAGATTTGTGAAAGAGTATTTTTAATTAACCATATTAATAATTTTAAAAAATGAAGCAACTTTAACTCCCCTTTATAAAATATATATATTATTAAGTGTAGCAAGTTAAAGTTGAATAATTTATTAGAAATAAAAGTATGAAAGATTTACTTAAAATATACGAAGAAAAAGAACCCGAAATTGTTTTCCATTGGAGAGATCAAGAAACAGATGCTGAAGGTTGGACGGTTATAAACTCTTTAAGAGGAGGTGCTGCAGGCGGTGGTACTAGAATGCGTAAAGGTTTAAATAAAAATGAAGTTTTGTCTTTAGCTAAAACAATGGAAATTAAATTTACTATTTCAGGACCTGCTATTGGAGGTGCTAAATCAGGAATTGATTTTGACCCTAATGATCCGCGAAAAAGAGGTGTTTTAGAGCGTTGGTATAAAGCTGTTACACCTCTATTAAAACATTATTACGGAACAGGAGGAGATTTAAATGTTGATGCAGATAAAGATGTAATTCCTATTACAGAGAGTTGCGGAGTTTGGCATCCTCAGGAAGGGATTTTTAATGGACATTTTAAACCGACTGAAGCAGATAAAATTAATAGAATTGGGCAATTACGTCAAGGAGTAATTAAAGTAATTGAAGATAAGCAGTACTCTCCTAATTTAGCACGAAAGTATACTGTATCAGATATGTTAACAGGCTACGGTGTAGCTGAAGCAGTCAAACATTATTATAATATTTACGGAGGAACAATTGTCGATAAAAAAGCCATTGTTCAGGGTTTTGGAAATGTTGGTTCAGCAGCAGCATATTATTTAACACAATTAGGTGCTAAAGTTGTTGGTATTATTGATAGAGAAGGCGGAGTTATAAATGAAGAAGGATTTTCGATGGAAGAAATAACGGAATTATTTTTAGCTAAGGATGGAAATAAATTGGTTGCTAGTAAAATGATTCCTTTTGATGAAATTAATGAAAAAATATGGAGTTTGCCAGCAGAGATATTTGTGCCAGCAGCAGCTTCAAGATTAATATCAAAGAATCAGGTGCAGCAGATGATAGATACAGGGTTGGAGGTGATATCGCCAGGAGCAAATGTTCCTTTTGCTGATAAAGAAATTTTTTTTGGGCCAATAATGGAGTATGCTGATAAACATTTAAGTTTGTTGCCTGATTTCATATCTAATTGTGGTATTGCTAGAGTTTTTGCCTATTTAATGGAAGCGAAAATTATATTGCCAATGGAAGATAAAGCAATTTTTGAAGACACTTCAAATACCATAAAAAAAGCATTGCAAAGAACCTTTTCAAAAAGTGGTTCAAAAATAAAAATAAGTAAAACAGCATTTGAGATAGCTTTAAAAGAGTTGGTTTAATAGCAAATAAATAAGTATTATGTTTAAGTATTTTTTAGGAAATAGTCCTAAGTGGTTTAAAATAACCATGATTAGTTTTTTGATTTTTAATGTGTTTTCCTTTTTTGTATTAGGAAAAACAATAACAGCTTGGCTTTTTATAGCAGAATTTATTTTTACTTTAGCAATGGCATTAAAATGTTATCCTCTTCAGTCTGGTGGGTTGATAGCTATTCAAGCAATTGTATTAGGGTTAACAACTGCTAAAAATGCCTATCATGAAGTAGATCAAAATTTAGAAGTAGTATTGCTTTTAGTATTTATGGTTGCAGGTATTTATTTTATGAAACCTTTATTGATGTATATATTTAGTAAAGTTTTTACTAAAATAAAGTCTAAAGTTTTATTATCATTACTTTTTGTTTTTTTATCTGCTGTTTTATCAGCCTTTTTAGATGCATTGACAGTAACAGCAGTGTTAATTAGTGTAGCTGTAGGTTTTTACGGTGTGTATCACAAAATACATTCTAGTTCATCAGATTATGATGAAGATGGTGTTTTAGATAGGAAAGAATTAAGTGGAGAAACTTTGGAGGAGTTTCGTGGTTTTTTACGTAGTTTAATAATGCATGGAGTGGTGGGTACAGCTTTAGGAGGTGTTTGTACTTTAGTAGGAGAACCTCAAAATTTATTAATTGGAGAGCGATTAGGTTGGGATTTTATAGAATTTTTTTTAAAAATGGCTCCTATAACATTACCTGTTTTAGCAGCAGGGATGGTAACTACTGTTGTTTTAGAGTTAACAGGGTGGTTTGGTTTTGGAGATAAATTACCAAAAGTTGCTGCTGATATAATAGGTCGTTATACTGAATTAGAGGATGCTAAAAGAACAGATAAAGAAAAATATGCTTTAATTATTCAAGGGATATCAGCTATTTTATTGATTGCAGGTTTAGCTTTGCATGTAGCTCCTGTTGGTTTTATAGGTTTAGCTTTAATAATTGTACAAACAGCTTTTATTGGAATAATTGATGAGCATCAATTAGGGCATGCTTTTGAAGAAGCATTACCTTTTACAGGGCTGTTGGTAGTATTTTTTGTGGTAGTTGCAATGATTCATGATCAACATTTATTTAGCCCTATAATTCATTGGGCTTTAAATCAAGATCCGGCTTCACAACCAGGACTTTTTTATCTGGCAAACGGATTTTTATCAGCAATTAGTGATAATGTATTTGTAGCAACCGTATATATAGGTGAGGTACAGGAAGCTTTTAAAACAGGTATAATATCAAGAGAACAGTTTGAAAAATTAGCAATAGCTATTAATACAGGTACTAATTTACCTAGTGTTGCAACACCAAATGGTCAGGCGGCATTTTTATTCTTGTTAACCTCTTCATTAGCACCTTTAATTAATTTATCTTATGGTAAAATGGTTAAAATGGCTTTTCCTTATACTATAGTTTTAGGTGGTTTAGGTTTTATTATGGTAAAGCTATTATTATCTTAAATAAATAAAAAATAATATTGTACTTTTAAATCCTGAATTTTTAAATTCAGGATTTTTTAGTATTTATAAAATAAAATTATGTTCATGTTAGGGTACATTCAAGAGAATACAGATTTAGTTGAAGCAATCTCAGAAGAAAAAACATTATCTATAATTCAGTTAATTAAAGATGGTGGATTAGGAGGTCAAGTTATTATAGCTATTTTATTTGTGCTATTAGCACTTTCATTATATATTTATTTTGAACGATTTTTTGCTATCAAAGCAGCTTCAAAAGTTGATAAAAATTTTATGAATCAAATTAGAGACTATGTAACAAATGGTAAATTAGATAACGCTAAAGAATTATGTGAAAGTACCAACTCACCTACAGCAAGATTAATAGGAAAAGGTATTTCTAGAATAGGAAAGCCTTTAGAAGATATTAATAAAGCTATTGAAAATGCAGGTAAACTAGAGGTGTATCAGTTAGAAAAAAATGTTTCTGTAATAGCAACTATTGCAGGTGCAGCTCCTATGATTGGTTTTTTAGGTACTGTAATTGGAATGATTATTGCAATTCATGAAATAGCAAATTCAGGTGGGCAAATTGATATAAAATTATTGTCTGATGGGTTATATACCGCTATGACTACCACTGTTGCAGGTTTAATTGTAGGTATTATAGCTTACATAACGTATAACCATTTGGTGGTACGTACAGATAAAGTAGTATATCAAATGGAGGCAACCTCTGTTGAGTTTTTAGATTTATTAAATGAACCAGTGTAATGAATTTAAAAGGAAGAAATAAAGTTGACCCAAGTTTTAATATGTCGTCTATGACGGATATTGTTTTTTTGTTGTTAATATTTTTTATGCTAACATCAACACTAGTAACTGTAAGTGCTATTGATGTATTATTGCCAAAGGCAGGAGGTAAAACAGAAAACAGTGCTGCTGTAGCTGTTACAATAACAGAAAACTCATCCTTTTATATTGATAAAACAAAAGTTAGTAATGCTAATTTAGAAAAAACAATATTAGCTAAAGTAGGAATAGATAAAAAGAAAACCCTAGTTATTAGAGGAGATCAAAATGTGCCATATAAAAACGTTATGCAAGTTATTGATATTGCAAATAGAAATAAGCTAAAAATGATTCTAGCTGTAAAAGGTAAGTAGTTTTAAATACCATTTCGATTTACTTTTTAAAAGATGATAAAAATACTACAGAGAAATTTGTTAAATGAAAATATTAGATACACAACATAAACGCAAATCAGCAGCTGTAACAGCGTTGATTTTGATGCTTTTACTTTTTGGTATATTTAATTTTGGGATGAAATATTTAGATCCTCCTATTGAATATGGATTAGCGATTAATTTTGGAGATTCTGAAGTTGGTAGCGGTGAGCCTGTAGAGCATACAAAATCAGAAGCAAAACCTGAAGAGTCTCAAGACGAAGTAGTTGAAGAAGAAGTAGTTGAAGAAGAACTTGATATTTCTAAAGAGATTATTAAAGAGGAAGTTATTACAGATGATGCTGCAAAAGATGTTCCCGTTGTAGAGAAAGTTAATGAAAAAGTGAAAGTTCCAAAAGAAGTAGTCAAAGAAGTTATAAAACAAAAAGAAAAAGAAAAGGTAAAACCAAAGCCGTCAAAGGCTACAACTGATGCTTTAAATAGTTTGTTAAACGGAACGTCAAAAGAAGGTGAAACTTCAGGAGAAGGAGATGATAATACTTCAGGAACCAAAGGAAACGAAAATGGCGATCCAAATTCGAATAAATATTATGGAAATTCAGGAAGTGGTACAGGTGGTAATTATAATTTAGCAGGTCGTAAAGCATTATCTAAACCTATAAGAAAACCAAACTGTCAAGAAGAAGGCACTGTTGTAGTAAGTATTATAGTAAATCAAAATGGAAAAGTTATTAAAGCAACTCCAGGTGTAAAAGGATCTAATAATACTGCTTTATGTTTGTTAAAAGCAGCAAAAGAAGCAGCCTTAAAAACACAATGGAATGCAGACGGAAATGCACCTCCAAAGCAAAGTGGAACTATTATTTACAAGTTTTCTTTATCTCAGTAATTAATAATTTTATATCATAATAACTCAGCTATAGCTGAGTATTTACAAAACACCTATGACTTATCAACAAACTTTAGATTGGATGTTTTTGCAGTTGCCAATGTATCAGCGTGAAGGGAATACTGCTTTTAAAAAAAAGTTAACAAATAGTATTGCTTTAAGTAATGAGTTAGGAAATCCTGAGCAGAAATTTAAAACGGTTCATGTAGGGGGTACGAATGGTAAGGGGTCAACAAGTCATATGATTGCTTCTGTACTACAAGAAGCAGGCTATAGAGTAGGTTTGTATACATCGCCACATCTAAAAAATTTTACAGAACGTATTAGAGTTAATGGAGAAGAAATTTTAAGAGAAAGTGTTATTGATTTTATATCAAAAAACAAATGCTTTTTAGAAACTCAAAAATTATCTTTTTTTGAAATGACCGTAGGTATGGCATTTGATTATTTTGCAAAACAAAAAGTTGATATTGCGGTTATAGAGGTTGGTCTTGGAGGTCGATTAGATTCGACAAATATTATTAAGCCCCAAGTTTCTGTGATAACAAATATTGGGTTAGATCATACGCAGTTTTTAGGAGAAACTTTACCAGAAATTGCTTATGAAAAAGCAGGTATTATAAAAGAAAATGTACCTGTTATTATTGGAGAACGACAAAAGGTTATAGAAGATGTTTTTATAACTAAAGCAAAAACATGTGGTGCTACAATTTTATTTGCTTCAGATGGATTAGAAGTGTATGAAACTGATTTATTGGGAGATTATCAAATAAAAAACACTAAAACAGCTGTTGAAGCTGTAAGGCAATTAAAAAATTTTTCAGTAACAAGTGAGGTTATAAAAAAAGGATTATTAAATGTTGTAAAAAACACTAATTTAAAAGGACGTTGGCAAGTTTTACAAGATTCTCCTAAGGTTATTTGTGATACAGCACATAATAAAGAAGGTTTAATATATACTCTAAAACAACTAAGTAGAGAAAGGTTTAAAACGCTACATATTATTTTAGGGGTTGTTTCTGATAAAAAAATAGAAGAAGTATTACCAATGTTTCCTAAAAAAGCAATTTATTACTTCTGTAAACCAAATATTCCAAGAGGATTATCAGAAAAAATATTAAAAGAGCAGTCAAAAAAGTTTAATTTGTATGGAGAATCTTTTGAATCTGTAAATCAAGCTTTTGAGAATGCTAAATTAAATGCAAACAAAGAAGATGTTATTTATATTGGAGGGAGTACTTTTGTTGTAGCTGAGGTTTTATAAAAAAAAATAAAAAAAAGCATTGCTATATTAAATAAGAGTTATATATTTGCACCCGCAATTAGTTTATAGGGCGCGTAGCTCAGTTGGTTCAGAGCACTTGGTTTACACCCAAGGGGTCAGGGGTTCGAATCCCTTCGCGCCCACCATAGTCTAATTTGTAGTTAGGGCGCGTAGCTCAGTTGGTTCAGAGCACTTGGTTTACACCCAAGGGGTCAGGGGTTCGAATCCCTTCGCGCCCACACAATTTTTTAGTTAAGAGTTAAATATATATAGTTTAGGGCGCGTAGCTCAGTTGGTTCAGAGCACTTGGTTTACACCCAAGGGGTCAGGGGTTCGAATCCCTTCGCGCCCACCGAAAGTCTCATCATTTTTTGATGAGACTTTTTTTGTTTTCTAATATTTTTAAAAATGTTTTTTGTAGTTTCGTAGGCTGTTTGTAAGGTTTTTTAGTGTTGTGTTATTTATAAATGTAACAAAAAGAAGGGTGTGTTTTAAGTTATATACACGTTAAATTAAAAAGAGTTAGTAGTGTGAAAAATCTCAAAACGTAATAGATAAAATAGTATAATGAAAAACTTTGCGTTAATTGGAGCTGCAGGTTATATTGCTCCGCGTCATTTAAAAGCTATAAAAGATACCAATAATAAGTTAATAGCGGCGTTAGATAAGTTTGATAGTGTTGGAGTAATGGATAATTATTTTCCAAAGGCTCATTTTTTTGTAGAGTTTGAGCGATTTGATCGGCATATAGAAAAAATAAAGCGACAGCAAAATATTCAGTTAGATTATGTGAGTATATGTACACCAAATTATTTACATGATTCACATATACGTATGGCATTAAGAAGAGGTGCTGATGCTATTTGTGAGAAGCCTTTGGTTTTAAATCCTTGGAATGTAGATGCTTTACAGGCAATTGAGAAGGAGTCAGGTAATAAGATAAATACGATTCTTCAATTAAGGCTACACCCAAGTATTATTGAGCTTAAAAATAAAGTGATATCTGAAAACAGAAAAGAAAAATATGATGTTGATTTGACTTATATAACCTCGAGAGGTAATTGGTATGATGTTTCTTGGAAAGGCGATGAGAGTAAGTCAGGGGGGATTGCAACAAATATTGGAGTTCATTTTTATGATATGCTTTGTTGGGTTTTTGGTGATGTGCAAGAAAATATAGTGCATTTAAGAGAAAAAGATAAGTCAGCAGGATATTTAGAGTTCGAAAATGCAAGAGTGCGTTGGTTTTTATCAATAGATGAAAATTCATTACCTATAGAAATTTTAAAAAAACAACAACGAACATATCGCTCTATTACAGTAAATGGTGAAGAAATTGAATTTAGTGGCGGTTTTACTGAATTGCATACAAAGAGTTATCAAGGTATTTTAAATGGAAAAGGGTTTGGCTTAGAAGACGCTAAGTCATCGATAGAAATTGTACACGATATTAGAAATGTTGAATTGGTTAGTAATGGTGAAAAAAACCCTTTTATACGGTAAAAAAAATACTGTTATATTTGTTAACTTAACTAAAAAAATAGTCGACTAGCTATAAAAATAATAATAAAATGACTTTAAAAAATATTAATATACTATCAATATTCATGTTGCTTGTTTTTAGTTTTACTTCGGTTAATTCTCAAAACATACAATTGCAATTAGCTAATACTGATGTCGATAATCTTTCTGATCAACAAGTAGTTAGTTATCGAGATGAAATTAAAAAGCAAGGTTATACTTTAGAGCAAGCTTTGGTGATGTCTAAATCCAAAGGAATGTCTGAATTACAAGCTCAAAAATTACAAGCTAGAATCCTTAATTTAGATAACTCAAGTGTAACTAGACTTAGTGGAACTAAAAAATTAAAAACGGAACAAGAGGTGTATTTTGGGTTAACAGGTAAGCAAGGCGAAGCACAGCAAAAAGAAAAGCTTTTTGGATATGATTTCTTTAATAATCCAAATATTTCGTTTACTCCAAATTTAAATGTAACAACCCCTGATAATTATGTTATTGGAGCTGGAGATGTTGTTTCTGTTGATTTATGGGGTGCAGCTGAAGCTAATTATGAAGAGAAAGTAAATAGACAGGGAGCTATTAATATTCAAAGTGTTGGCTATATTCATGTAGTAGGTTTGCCTATTAAAGCGGCAAAATCAAAAATCAAAAATTATTTAAAGAAAATTTATGCAGGAATAACAGCCTCTCCTGATAGTTATAATAAAGTGAATATAGCTGTTTCTATAAAAGAAGTACGAAATGTTCAAGTAAGTATTGTAGGCGAGGTAAAAGTACCTGGCTCGTATTCTTTAAGCGCTTTTTCAACAGTTTTAAATTCTTTATATGCTGCAGGTGGACCAACTAAAAATGGAACCCTTAGAAATATTCGACTTTTTAGAGCAGGGCAAAAAATAGCCGATTTTGACTTTTATGAGTTTTTAGTAAACGGATTAGAGAAAGGAAATATAACTGTACAAGATCAGGACGTTATCATTGTAAAACCTTACGAAAAATTAGTAACAATCGAAGGAGCTGTTAAAAGACCTGGATTGTATGAAATGAAAAAGTCTGAAACTTTTTCAGATTTGTTAAAATATTGTAGTGGTTTTGTTTCAAATGCATACAAGCAAAATATTGTTGTTGAAAGGGTTAATGGGATTCAAAAAGAAATATTAGAAATACCTCAAGCGAATTTATCTGTAGAAAAATTAAAAGATGGCGATTTTATAAAAATTAATCAAATTACAAATGAATTTTCAAATAAAATAACCATAACAGGAGCGGTATTTCAACCAGGTAATTATCAGTATAAAGAAAATTTATCAGTAGCCGATTTGCTAAATAAAGCAGAAGGAATTACTAAAGAAGCTTTTTTAGATAGAGCTATAATTGTTCGAACCTATAATGAAACAAACAAAGAAACAATCTCATTTTCATTAAAAGAAAATAATGAAAGATTGTTTCTTAAACAAAATGATAAAGTATACATATACAGTAAAAAAGAACTAAAAGAAAAAGAATTTATTACTATTAATGGCGCAGTAAATAAAGGTAATGAATTCGATTTTATGGAAGGAATGCAAATAGAAGATCTAATAGTACTTGCAGGTGGGTTAAAAGATGGTGCTGATGCTAATACAATTGATGTTTCAAGAAGATTGAAGGATGGGAGCTTCGAAACTATTAGTAAAAACTTTAATCTTAGTGCAAATGCTACTTTAGAAGGAACAGCGAGTAATCATTTTATTTTACAACCTTTTGATATTATTTCAGTTCGATACTTAAAAGGTTATACCAAACAAAAAAATGTTTTTATTAAGGGAGAAGCTAATTTTGAAGGAGAATATTCTATAGGTTTTAAAAATGAAAAAATATCAGACTTAATTAAAAAAGCAGGTGGATTAACAAAGTTTGCATACACCCAAGGAGCTTTTTTAACTAGAAAAAATAATAAAAAAGAGGATAAAAAGCAACTAGAAATCCTTTCCGAATTTGCTACAAAAGATGAGTTAGGTGTTGGTGTATGTAGAGTTAATGAGAAAAAATCCTTTAAAATAGGAATTAACTTACAAAAAATATTGTCTAAAGGTGGCGAATCATCAAAATATAATTTAATTTTAGAGGAAGGTGATGAGCTCTTTATCCCATCTGAAAGACAAACCGTAAAAGTAGAAGGTGAAGTGTTATCTCCATCATTGGTTCAATATGAAAAAGCAAGGAGCTTTAAACAATATATTGAAAGTTCTGGTGGTTTTTCTGCAAATGCTAAAAAGAGTAGAGCTTATGTAATTTATGCTAATGGAGATATTAAAACAATAAAACGATTCTTGTTCTTTAAATCATACCCAAAAGTAAAGCCGGGTTCTTTGATTTTAGTACCTAATAAACCGAAAAATGTTAGAAAGTCGTCGGCACAAGAAGTTATTGCCGTAACAACTGGTTTAGCTACATTAGGAATTTTAGTCAAAACATTAACAAATTAAGTTGTAAAAAATGGTAAAGAAAAGCACATATTATAATGCTGAAGGTGAAATTGACTTATTAGCATTATTTAAAACAATATGGACAGCTAGAAGAACAGTAATCCGTTTTATAATTATTTTTGGCTTATTAGGTATATTTATAGCTATTTTTTCACCAAAACAATATACTGCTTCCACTATATTAGTACCTCAATTATCAAAAGGTGCATCAGTACCTGATTTAGGCGGTTTAGCTATTTTGGCAGGTATTAATCTAGAAAGAAGTAGTTTGTCTAAAAGTATTAGTCCACATTTATACCCTAAAATTACAGAAAGTGTTCTTTTTAGAAAAGAATTATTAAAAGTGCCTTTAAAGTTTTCATATTTAGATAAAGATATTACTTACGAAGAGTATTATTTAAAATATAAAAAAACAAATGTACTTTCTTTTATTAAAAATTACACCGTAAGACTTCCTGGTAAGTTTTTTAGTTTATTTAAAAAGAACATTACACATGTAGTTGATGAAAAAGTGAGAAATGATTCTATTTATAGGGTTTCTGTATTAGAAAGTAAACTTATGAATTTGATAGGTAGTCAATTAAAAATAGATATTAATGGTAAAGAGGGGTATGTGGAGTTAATGTTTTCAATGCCAGAAGCTCTTCCGGCAGCTCAAATGACTAAAAAAGCAAAAGATATATTACAGAGGATAATAACTAACTTTAAAGTTCAGAAAACAAAAGAAGAATTAATTTTCATAGAAGAGCGTTATAAAGAATTAAAAAAAGATTTTGAAAAAAAACAAGCAAATTTAGCAAGTTTTAGGGATCGAAATCAAGGATTAATAACATTTCGCTCAAAATCTCGTTTAGAAAGGTTAAACTCAGATTATAATTTAGCTTATACAATATACTCTGAAATGGCGAAACAATTAGAAAAACAAAAAATTAAGTTAAAAGAAAATACACCTTTATTTACGGTAATAAAGCCAGTAACTGTTCCTATATTAAAATCAAGACCAAACAGAGTTCTAATTTTTGTAAAATGGTTGTTTTTAGGTATTATAATAGGCGTAGGGTTTGTTTTTGGAAAAGTATTTGTAAAAAAAAATAAAAGATAGTTAGTTGTATGAATATAGCTGTTATAGGTTCAGGTTATGTTGGTTTAGTGTCAGGAGCATGTTTTTCTGAAATGGGAAATAAAGTTACTTGTATTGATATAGATCAAGATAAAATAGATAAACTACATAGAGGTGTAATTCCAATTTACGAACCAGGGTTAGAAAAAATGGTTCTTAAAAATATAGAAAAAAACAATTTGCTTTTTACAACTCAATTAGAAGATGTTATAAATAATGTTGATATTGTTTTTATAGCGGTAGGTACGCCTATGGGAAATGATGGTTCAGCAGATTTAAAATATGTATTATCTGTTGCTAGAGAAATAGGAGCTAAAATGAATAAACGACTTGTAATTGTAGATAAGTCAACAGTTCCGGTGGGTACTGCAGATAAAGTGAAAATAGCAATACAAAAAGAATTAGATAAAAGAAATTTAGCTATATTATTTGATGTTGTTTCGAACCCTGAATTTTTAAAAGAAGGGGACGCTATTAGTGATTTTATGAAACCTGATAGAGTTGTTATTGGGGCAGAAACTGAATATGCTATTGATAAAATGAGACAACTGTACTCTCCGTTTACAATGTCTCATGAACGTTTCATAACCATGGATATCCGTTCTGCAGAAATGACAAAATATGCGGCAAATGCTATGTTAGCTACAAAAATTTCATTTATGAATGAAATAGCTAATATTTGTGAAAGAGTTGGAGCTGATGTAAATAATGTAAGGGTAGGAATAGGATCTGATAGTAGAATAGGATATAGCTTTATTTATCCAGGAGCAGGTTATGGAGGATCTTGTTTTCCTAAAGATGTAAAAGCTTTAAAGAAAATGGCAGAAGAACATGGTTATAATGCTCAATTAATAACCTCAGTAGAAGAGGTTAATAATCGTCAGAAACAGGTGATTTCAGAAAAAATAATAAGTAGATTTGGAGGAGATTTAACAGGTTTTACTTTCGGTCTTTGGGGGTTAGCATTTAAACCAGGAACTGATGACATGAGAGAGGCTCCTGCTATTTATGTGGTTAAAGAATTGGTAAAAAGAGGA
Organism: Tenacibaculum aestuariivivum; assembly: GCF_964507685.1. Lineage (GTDB taxonomy): Bacteria > Bacteroidota > Bacteroidia > Flavobacteriales > Flavobacteriaceae > Polaribacter > Polaribacter aestuariivivum. The sequence continues at coordinate 1,129,067 of NZ_OZ208414.1, read as the reverse complement.
GCTAAGATAAAAGCATACGATCCAAAAGCAATGCAAGAAGCACAACTTTTTTATTTAAAAGGAGTTGATAATATTTCATACTTTGAATCAAAATATGATGTTTTAAAAAACGCCGATGCTTTAATTATGTTAACAGAATGGAAGGAATTTCGTTCTCCTGATTTTTCAGAAATAAAAAAACAATTAAATACACCTATTGTTTTTGACGGAAGAAATCAATACAATGCTTTTAAGTTAGAAGATAGAGGTTTTGAATATTATCAAATAGGTAAAAACTAATGAAGGTTTTAGTTACAGGAGCTGCAGGTTTTATTGGGTATCATTTATGTAAACAACTTTTAATAAATGGATTTAAAGTTGTTGGTATTGATAATATTAATAACTATTATGATGTTAACCTTAAGTACAGTAGGTTAAAAGAATTAGGTATTGATAAAGAAAATGCGGCTATTTTTTATAAAGAAGTTATTAGTAGTGCTAATTCTAATTTCAAATTCAAAAGACTTAATTTAGAAGATAAGCTACAATTATCAAATCTTTTTAAAATAGAAAAATTCGATATTGTGTGTAATTTAGCTGCTCAGGCAGGTGTTAGGTATAGTATTGAAAATCCTGAAGCTTATATACAGAGTAATATTGTTGGTTTTTTAAATATTTTAGAAAATTGTAGGCATAATAATATTAAGCATTTAGTTTACGCTAGTAGTTCAAGTGTTTATGGAGCTAATAAAAAAATACCTTTTGAAACCAATGACAATGTAGATCATCCGGTAAGTTTATATGCTGCTACCAAAAAAAGTAATGAATTAATGGCGCATACTTATAGCCACTTATACAATATACCAACTACAGGTTTGCGTTTTTTTACTGTTTATGGTCCTTGGGGTAGGCCAGATATGGCTCCTACATTATTTGCCGATGCAATTATTAATAACCGAGCCATAAAAGTATTTAATTATGGAAATATGCAACGTGATTTCACGTATATAGATGATATAGTAGAAGGTGTTAAAAGAATAATTGTAAAGCCGGTAAAAGATAGACCATTGTATAAAATATATAATATAGGTAATAATAAGGCGCTAAATTTATTAGACTTTGTTTCTGAAATAGAAAAAAATATAGGCAAAGTAGCTGAGAAAGAGATGCTGCCCATGCAGCCTGGTGATGTTGAAAAAACCTGGGCAAATGTAGATGAGTTAATAAAAGATTATGATTACCAGCCTAATACATCATTACAAAAAGGAATTAAAGAGTTTATTTATTGGTTTAAGGTTTTTTATATTTAGAAATGATTGTATAATGTTTTTAAAACTCAAAATAGACTCTAAAAATAGTATTATCTTAGCTTGTTATTAGAGGGTCGTTTGTTTTTATGTAAAACACCTTCCGTATAAAAAAGAAATAAAGGTTTTGATACCAGTAAATAAAAAGGGTGTTTTAGCTCTAAAATATATTAAAAAATAATTTTTTTTAAAAAAAGTATGGAAAATAAAAAAAAAGAGATACTTATTACAGGAGGAGCCGGTTTTATTGGTTCCAATTTGGTTGCCTATTTTTTAGAGCAAAAGTATAAAGTTACAGTATTAGATAATTTTTCAACAGGTTATTATCATAACATTGAGCCTTTTTTAGATAATCCTAACTTTGAGTTAATAGAAGGTGATATTCGAGATTTAGAAACTTGTAAAAAAGCGTGCGAAAATAAAAAATATATTTTACATCAAGCCGCTTTAGGATCTGTACCTCGATCTATTGAAGATCCTATTACAACAAATGATGTTAATACATCAGGTTTTTTAAATATGTTAGTTGCCGCGAGAGATGCAGGTGTAAAACGCTTTGTATATGCGGCTAGTTCTTCTACGTACGGTGATTCAGAATCTTTACCAAAGGTAGAAGATGTAATAGGAAAACCACTTTCACCGTACGCAATAACAAAATATGTAAATGAATTATATGCAGATGTTTTTGGTAAAATGTATGGTTTAGAGTGTGTTGGTTTACGATATTTTAATGTTTTTGGAAGAAAACAAAATCCAAACGGAGCATATGCAGCGGTAATACCTAAATTTGTAATTCAGTTAATGAACTATGAAAGTCCTGTAATTAATGGAGACGGAACGTACTCAAGAGATTTTACATACATTGATAATGTAATTCAAATGAATGAGAGAGCGATGCTTGCTGAATCAGGAGTAGCTGTAAACACCGTTTATAATACGGCTGTTGGAGACAGAACTACTATCAAAGAAATGGTAGAGTTGTTAAAAGAGTACTTAACTGAATTTGATGCTAAAATAGCAGCTGTAGAAATTTCATACGGGCCTAATAGGTTAGGTGATATTCCACACTCATTAGCATCAATAGAAAAGGCAAAGAAAAATTTAGGTTATAATCCAACACATGAGTTTGCAAAAGGATTGAAAGAAGCGGTAGCTTGGTATTGGAAAAATTTAGAAAAATAGTTAAAAGATGAACAAGAGAATTGCAGTTATAGGTTTAGGATATGTAGGGTTGCCATTAGCAAGGTTATTTGCTACAAAATATCCTGTAGTTGGCTTTGATATTAATCAAGCTAGAGTTTCTGATTTAAATAATGGGCATGACGACACTTTAGAGGTTTCAGATGAATTATTACAATCTGCATTAATAAAAGAAAATCCATTTAAGTTAAATAATAAAGGACTATTATGTTCTGCTAGTGTTGATGATATTAAAGATGCTAATGTATATGTTGTAACCGTTCCAACTCCTGTAGATAAAAATAATAGACCTATTTTAACACCTCTTGTAAAAGCAAGTGAAACAATAGGTAAAGTTTTAAAAAAAGGTGATATTGTAGTGTATGAATCTACTGTTTACCCTGGGGCAACAGAAGAAGAGTGTATTCCTGTATTAGAAAAAGTTTCTGGAATGAAATTTAATCAAGATTTTTTTGCAGGATATTCTCCTGAAAGAATTAATCCGGGAGATAAAGAGCATACCGTTGAAAAAATATTAAAAGTAACCTCAGGTTCTACACCAGAAATAGGTGAAATAGTTGACGGAATATATAAATCGGTAATTACAGCAGGTACACACTTGGCACCAACAATTAAAGTTGCCGAAGCGGCGAAAGTAATTGAAAATTCACAAAGAGATATTAATATCGCTTTTGTAAATGAATTGGCAAAGATATTCAATTTAATGGATATTGATACCCATGCTGTTTTAGAGGCAGCAGGTACAAAATGGAATTTTTTGCCTTTTAAACCAGGTTTAGTTGGTGGACACTGTATTGGTGTTGACCCTTATTATTTAGCTCAAAAAGCACAAGAGTTTGGGTATCATCCAGAAATTATTTTGGCTGGAAGAAGATTGAATGATTCTATGGGGAAATATGTAGCTGAACAGGTGGTTAAAACCATGATTAAAAAAGATATTCCTGTAAACAAAGCAGATGTATTAATGTTAGGAATTACTTTTAAAGAAAATTGCCCTGATGTTCGTAATACAAAAATTGTAGATGTAATTACAGCCTTAGAAGATTTTGGAATGAAAGTAACCACGTACGACCCTTGGGCAAACCCTGTTGAAGTGAAGCATGAGTACGGTATGGACAGTAGTCAACAATTACCTCAAAAAGAATTTAGTGCTATTGTTTTAGGTGTTGCACATAATGAATTCAAAGACTTAGATTTATCTGAACTTAAAAAAGAAAAAGCTATAGTGTATGACGTTAAAGGGGTGTTAGAAAATAGAGATTGTAGGTTATAATAATTTATGAGTAGTTTAAAGAACAGTATATTTTGGTCTCTTTTTGGGCAATTAGGCTATTCGGTCATAGCGTTAATAGCTAATATATTATTTGTTAGGGTTTTATCTCCAAAAGATTTCGGAGTAATAGGTATCGCTATGTTTTTTATAGGTGTTTCTAATGTGTTGGTAGAAAGTGGTATAGGTGGGGCTTTAATTCGTAAGAATAATGTTTCAGAAAAAGATTATTCAACAGTTTTTTTACTAAACCTTGGTATTAGTATTTTTCTAATGCTGGCATTGTTATTGTCTGCTAATTTTATTGCAAGTTTTTATAACTTGCCTGAATTAAAACATATTTTATGGATACTTAGTTCTTTATTAATTATAAATTCTTTGACAATTATTAATAGAGTTAAATTAGTGAAAGAGATGAAGTTTAAAGAGTTAGGTGTTTTTAAATTTGTTTCTTTTTTTATAGCTTCAACCATAGCATTATATTTAGCTTATTATAAGAGTTTCGGTATTTGGTCAGTTTTAATTATGCAGGTTTTATCTGCAGCTTTGTTTATGGTTATATTGTGGTTTAAACAAGGAAGGTTAAAGAAAGTAGTTTTTTCTAAAAAATCATTTAAAGAAGTATTTTCTTTTGGTGCTTTTACAACACTATCTTCTATTTTAGATGCGGCGTTTAATAATATTTATGAACTTATTTTAGGTAAGTATTTTAATGTTACTTCTGTTGGTTTTTATTACCAAGCTAAAACACTTTATCAAGCCCCTGACGTTATATCTAAAAATATTATTTTACAGGTTTTTTATAGTCATTTGAGTGCTATTCAAGATGATAGAGAGAGGTTTAATTTAAGTTTTATTAATGTATCTAAAAATACAGCATTAATTATTGGCTTTGTTTTTTCTTTAATTTATATCTATTCTGAACATATTATTATAATTTTATATGGTGAAGAATGGATTAAAACAGGTTTTTTTCTTAAAATGATTCTTATATATGGTTTCTTCTCTTTACAAGAAATGGTAAATAGGAATATTTTTAAAATATATAATCAAACGCATAAAATATTTTATCTAGAGTTATTTAAAAAAAGTGTACAATTAATAACTATTTTCATTGGTATTTATTATCTTAATATAGAAGTTTTGTTGTATGGATTTATCTTAACATCTATTGTTAGTTACTTTACTAATTCATATTTTTCTTTGAAAATGATATCTCTTGATATGAAACTATTTTTTTGTAATATATTAAAAATTGTTTTTTCTATTACTATATCTGTTTTTATATTTTGTACTTGCCTGAATATGATTTTTGATAAAGTTAAATACGTAGCTTTTTTGTTGGCTCCATTATTTATTATTGTTTATATTATTCCAATTAAACTGTTTAAAATTACTGATTCTATAACTTTATTTTCATTAAAGAGAATGCTAAAAATAAAATAAAAAATGTTAAATAAAATATTTAATTTTTGTGTAAAGAAAATTTGGTCAAGTGAGAAATATGCTCGATATGTAGGTGTGAAAATCGGAACAGGTTGCTCTATTGCGACTAAGTATTTTGGATCCGAGCCTTATTTAATTGAATTAGGTAATCATGTTCAAATTACAAATGACGTTAAGTTTTTTAATCATGGTGCGGCATGGGTTCTTCGAGAGAAATACCCTAAGATGGATTTTTTTGGGAAAATCAGAATAGGCAACAATGTTTATATAGGCAACAATGCATTAATATTACCAGGAGTTACAATTGGTGATAATGTTATTGTTGCTGCAGGTTCTGTAGTTACTAAGAGTATTCCTAATGGTTCTATTGTTGGAGGAAATCCTTCAAAAATTATAGGAACAACATTAGATTTTGAACAGAGGGTGGTAAAGTATAATTTAAATATTAAAGATCTTTCATATCAAGCCAAAAAATCTTTTTTAATGACCACAGATGAGGAATTATTCATGAACAAATAACTATTTAATATGTTCTTTTTATTAGTAAGTTTTTTTTTGACTTTTTATTTTCTTTTATACAGAAGAATTGTAGATTTTTTTTTTATAGGGTTTATATCTACTTTTTTATTCTTTCTTTCTCTTGTTTTTGGTGATATAAGCGGACCACTAGGTTACAGTGTTTTAGAAGTTTCTTGGCATTTACATTTTGTGTATTTTATGATATGTTTTTTTTTGTTTTTTTTGTCAAATTTTTTCGATAAAAGACATGGTTCTGAAATTGTATTAGCTAAGCAGGAGATTGTGAAGTATTTAGAAAATGAAAGAATTATACCTGTTTTATTTATTGGTTTAGCTATTTTTAGTTTTGATATTAGTTATTTAGAGGGGTTTTATTTAACCGAGAATTTAGGGATTAAAATTCAATTATTTTCTGTCTCAATCTTATACTTAGCTGTTTATTTAATTAAAAAAGAGTTAATTTACAAGTTTATGTCAATAGGACTTATTCTATTCTCTGTTAGATTAGGTGATAGGACTATTTTAGCGTTATTTTTTTGTATTTATGCATTTTTGGTTTTTTATCGTAAAAAGAAAATATCTGTGGGAAAAGTATTTAAAATGAGTTTTTTTGGTATAACAGGTCTTTTTTTAATTGTTATTTCAAAAAGAATTTATTCATATTTACTTGTAAGTGATATTTCAACGCTTTTTTATTTTATAGCTAACGGAGGTATTGATTTTAATGCAGTTAGAAAAGGAATGGAGTTTTTATCTACTCAATACATTTTTCAAGCTATTGTTGATAATCAATATTATGTAGGTGTAGAGCATTTTTTTTATTCATTTTTAGCATTATTACCTATTCCTTTAAGTGCTTTTGATTATAGTAGTTCAATGTATAATACTTTGTTTCAAAATGATTTATTTCCAGGTTTAACCTACAGGATGGCTTTTAATCCTTGGGCAGAAGGTTACTCTTACTTTGGTTTTTCAGGACTAATTATAATGCCGCTAATTTATGTTGTTATGATTTATAAAGGACAGTCTTGGTTTTGTAAAACAAAAATATTTCCCATAAAAATTTTCTTACTCACTTTTTTAGCTTTGTCATCTTTTTATTTTCATCGGAACTCTTTAGGTACCCATTTCGCTTTTACCAGGAATTTTTTATATCCAATTTTAGTATTTGTTTTTTTAAAATCTATTTTACCAATGTTTCGTAAATCAAATTAATAGTAGATTATTTATAGTTTTAGTTAAATATCAAAATATATTAAATAAAGTATGATGAAAAATAAAATATCGATAATCACTATGTCAATGGGAAGTGGTGGTGCAGAAAAAGTTATTAGTCTTTTGTTAAAAAAAATGATTAATGATTATGAAGTTCATTTATTTTTATTTTATAATAAGATTCATTATCCAATACCAAAAGAAGTACATGTAACATATGTTTATAATGATAGTAATAATAGTTTTTTTGATAAAATTACGAGTCCTTTCATTGTGTTTAAAAAATATTTAAAATATTTAGAAATTAATAATATTGATACATCGATATCTTTTTTATTTAGACCAAATATTGTAAACGGGTACATAAAAAAAAGAATACCAAATATTAAGGTAGTTATGAGTGAAAGAAATTTTCCTTCAAAAGAATATGGTAGTTCCATTGCTCGTAAAAATATTTCGAAATTTTTTATAAAAAAAATATATAACAAAGCTGATATTTTATTTTCTAACTCTAAATATATTAATCAAGATTTAGAAGATAATTTTGGAGTTATGATAGATAAATATATAATATATAATCCTATAACTTTACCCAAAGATATTTTAAATCAAACAGTAGTGCCAATTGATAAAAAAATAAAAATAGTTACTGTAGGTAGGTTTGAGCCAGTTAAAAATCATTTTCTATTATTAAATTTATTTAAGCAACAGTTTGATTTTAATTTAACAATTATTGGAGATGGGAGATTAAGAAAGGAATATGAAAAATTTATATTAGAATCTAAAATAGATAATAAAATTTTTTTACCAGGAAGCTCTAAAACGGTTTTAAAGGATTTATTAAATTATGATATATTTGTTTTAAGTTCTAATTCTGAGGGTTTTCCAAATGTATTGTTAGAGGCTATGAGTGTTGGACTTCCCGTTATTGCTACTAATTGTCTTTCTGGTCCATTAGAATTATTAAATAATGGAAAAAAAATAAGTTTTATTAATAAAGGAGATTTTTATAAAGCCAAATATGGAATATTAATAAATGTAAATGATATTGTTGCTTTAAAAAAAGCCTTGCTTTTTTTATCAAATAACCCTAACGAATATTTATATTTTTCGCAAAAATCATTAAATAGATCAAACGACTTCAATTTACCTGTTATTTACAAACAATTTATAAATTTATTAAATGAAAAATAATTCTATAAAGATAATTAGAACTACTACTGTGCCTCAGTCATTCAATTTACTTAAAGGGCAGTTAAAATTTTTAAATGGATATTATAATGTTATTGCCGTTTCAGGAAAGGGAGAGTCTTTAGAAAATACTAAAAATAGAGAGGGAGTTAAAGCAATTTCAGTTGATATGGAAAGAAGGATTTCTCCTATTAAAGATTTTATTTCTTTAGTTAAATTATGTTTTTTATTTAAAAGAGAAAAACCAACAATAATACATTCTATAACCCCTAAGGCTGGTTTATTATCTATGCTAGCGGGTAAAATTGTAGGAGTACCTATTAGGATGCATACATTTACAGGGCTTATTTTTCCTACGAAGGTTGGATTAATGCAAAAGCTACTTGTAAAAACAGATAAAATATTATGTTGGGCTTCTACAAATGTATACCCTGAAGGGTTAGGTGTTAAGGAGGATTTAATAAACTATAATATTACAGATAAACCATTAAAAGTAATAGCTAATGGAAATGTTAATGGGATCGATATAGATTTCTTTAATCCAGATCATATTTCGCTTTGCAGTACAAAAAAAATAAAAGATTCTCTTAATATAAATCTAAAAGATTTTGTTTTTATATTTGTAGGACGTTTAGTAAGTGATAAAGGGATTAATGAATTAGTATCATCATTTAAAGAGCTAATTGATACAGGAAATACAAATATTAAGTTGTTGCTTGTTGGTGAAGAAGAGCGTGATTTAGATCCTTTAGAAGAGCAAACTATTATAGAAATAGAAAACAATCCTAATATTATAGCAGTTGGTTATCAAAAAGATGTTCGTCCTTATTTTGCAATATCAAATGTATTGGCTTTTCCAAGTTATAGAGAAGGATTTCCTAATGTTGTTATACAAGCCGGAGCAATGGGAGTCCCTTCTATTGTAAGTAATATTAATGGATGTAATGAGATAATAGTAGAAGGTGAAAATGGAATTATCGTTCCTGTAAAAAATACAAAGAAATTTAAATTAGCTATGAAAGAGCTAGTTGATAACTCAATCTTATATAAAGAATTAAAAAATAATTGTAGAAATATGATAATAAATCGTTATGAGCAAAAATTTGTTTGGAATGAATTATTAGAAGAGTATAAAAGATTATTATAATAAATAAATATTATGTACAAAGTTTTTTTTAAAAGAATATTAGATTTCATCTTAGCATTTTTAGGGCTATTAGTTTTAAGTCCTATATTTTTAGTTGTTTTAGTTTTTTTATCTATAGCTAATTCTGGAAAACCTTTTTTTTTACAGCGTAGACCAGGTAAGAATGAAAGAATTTTCACAATAATTAAATTTAAATCAATGAATGATAAATGTGATAAGTATGGAAATTTATTATCTGATTCCGAACGTTTAACTCCTGTTGGAGCATTTGTTCGTAAAACATCTTTAGATGAAATTCCACAACTAATAAATGTTCTAAAAGGAGATATGAGTTTAATAGGTCCCCGTCCTTTATTAGTAAACTATTTGCCATATTATAAAGAAAGAGAGAAATTAAGGCATACTGTTAAACCAGGTATAACTGGTTGGGCTCAAGTTAATGGTAGAAATACAATAAATTGGGATGAGCGCTTAGAATTAGATGCGCAATATGTAGAAAAAATATCATTTAGTAAAGATCTTAAAATATTATTAAGTACTATTATGAATATTATAAATAGAAAAGATATAGTGATTATACCAGGTCAGTTATTTACAACATTAGATAAATATAGAAGTTAATGAAAATAATACCAAAGAGATTTAGTTCTTTAGAAATTGAAAGTCGGGTTAATTGGATCAATGATAAGCGTATTAATAAAACTATGTTTTTTAACTTGCCTGCATCAGTAGAGGATACAAAAAAATGGTACTTATATAATTTAAATAATAATAGCAGGATAGATTTCAGTTTTTTTAATGAAAAAGGTATTATAATCGCTATGGGTGGATTTACAGGTATTAATAATTTACATCAAAATGCTGAGTTTTATGTAATGGTTAATCCTGATAGACAAGGTATGGGGATTGGTAAGTTAGTTTCATTATGGATGTATAATTATGCTTATTCAATTCTAAAATTAAATAAGATTTTTTTATATACTAATGATGATAATATTGCTGCTTACAGCATATATCAAAAAGCAGGATTTACTTTAGAAGGTGTTTTAAAAAATCATAAATGGAAAGATGGAAAATTTCATAATAGAAGAATTTATGGACTTTTAAAATCAGAATGGGATAAGTTACCTTGGAAAGAAAAAATACAAAATGATGTTTAAAAAGGTAGATTCATTAACAAATAATTTAAGGATTTTTCGTGATGATTTATATCCTTTTTTAGGTGGAGGAAATAAAGGTAGAAAAATGGAGGCTATTGCGAAAGATATTTTTTCTAAAAAAGCAAAAGCTTTGGTAACAACAGGTGGTATCCAATCTAACCATTGTAGGGCAGTATCTGTTTTTGCAGCAGAAAATAAAATGGACTGTACACTTGTACTTCATGGTTCTAAGGAAGAATTTGGAAAGCAATCAGGAAATGCTAAAATTATGCGTCTTTCAGGAGCAGATATAGTTTTTGTAGATGAGGCTAGTCAAATAGGTTCTATGATGGATATAGCAATGGAACAATATAAAGAAAAAAAATCTAAGCCATATTATATATGGGGTGGAGGACATACCTTAGAAGGTGGTTTATCTTATATAAAGGTAGTAAAAGAACTTAAACAATATTGTGAAAAAAATAATTGGTTTCCGAAGTATATTTTTCATGCTTCAGGAACTGGCTCTACTCAATCGGGTTTATTAGCAGGGTTAGATAAGTATGGTTTCAATACAACAAAAGTTGTAGGGATTTCAGTTGCTAGGAATTCAAATCAAGCTACAGAAATTGTTAGCAAATTTTATGAAAAATTGTGTCAAAACTACAATATCAATTGTACAAACAAAGAAATAATAGTTTTAGATAACTATTTAATGGGGGGATATGAAAAATATAATTCCGAATTAAAAAAGCTATGTATAAATTCTATAAAAGATTATGGTTTTACTTTAGATACCTGTTACACAGGTAAAGCTTTTTATGGAATGTTAGATTATATAAAAAAAAATAACATTAACGATAATGATATTCTATTTTGGCATACAGGAGGAATATTTAATTTTTTAGCAGAATAATATTATGAATATACTTTTTACCTGTGCAGGTCGTAGAAATTACCTTATAAATTATTTCAAAGAAGCTTTATGTGATAAAGGAGTTGTGTTTGCTGCTGATATGCAAGCAACAGCACCAGCTTTAATAGATGCTGATAAAGCTATTATAGCACCATCAATTTATGATAAAGATTATATTGATTTTATTATAGATAAAGTAAAAGAAAATAATATTAAGGCAGTTATTTCATTAAATGATTTAGAGTTGCCTATTTTTTCCTCAAATAAAGATAGATTTTTAGAGTTAGGTGTAGTACCTATTGTCTCAAATTCAGAAGTTATTAATATAGCTTTTGATAAATGGAAAACGTTTAAATTTTTAGAAGAAAACGGTTTGAAAACACCTAAAACTTATATAGAGCTAGCTAAAGCTAAAGAAGCTTTAGCTAAAGGAAAACTAAAGTATCCTGTAGTTGTTAAGCCAAGATGGGGAAGTGGTTCAATAGCTGTAGATTTTGCTCAGGATGAAGAGGAACTTAATTTAATATATCAACTTCAGACTAATAAATTAAAGAAAAGCATACTCGCAACGGCAAGTAAGGAAGATTTAAATAGAGCAATATTAATACAAGAAAAAATCAAGGGAATTGAATATGGTATGGATGTTTTAAACGATCTTAAAGGTAATTACTATAATACTTTTGTTAGAGAGAAGTTGTCAATGAGATCTGGAGAGACAGATAAAGCGGTGTCTATAATAAACAAAAAAATATCTAATATAGGGCGTATTATTGGAGAAAAATTAAAGCATATTGGAAATCTTGATTGTGATGTTTTCTCAGATGGAAAGTCTTTTTATGTATTAGAATTAAACCCTAGGTTTGGAGGAGGTTATCCATTTTCACATGAGGCTGGGATTAATACACCAGCTATATACTTAGATTGGCTTTCAGGACTAAAGGATGTAGATAAGCATAATAATTACAAAGCTGGTATTGCTTTTGCTAAATGTGACAGATTATTAAATATAACAAAATCATTATAATTTTATTATGAAAAATAAAATTTGGCTTTCTTCTCCACACATGGGAGGTTCAGAACAAAAATATGTGCAAGAAGCATTTGATACCAATTGGATAGCACCACTTGGACCAAATGTAAACGGATTTGAAAAAGATTTAGAAAATTATATCGGTGAAAATTCAAATGTTGCTTGTTTAGTTTCAGGAACATCTGCAATACATTTAGCTTTAATATTATCAGAAGTTGGCTTAAATGATGACGTTATTTGTCAGAGTATGACATTTTCAGCATCGGCAAATCCTATAAAATATCAAGGTGCAAACCCTGTTTTTATTGATAGTGAAAAAGATACTTGGAATATGTGTCCGATAGCACTAGAAGAAGCTATTGAAAAAGGGATATCAAAAGGTAAAAAACCAAAAGCTATTATTGTAGTTCATTTATATGGAATGCCTGCAAAAATGGATGAAATTTTAGTAATTTCAAAAAAATATGGTATTTCTTTAATTGAAGATGCTGCAGAAGCATTAGGAGCTACTTATAAAGGTCAAAAATGTGGAACTTTTGGCGATTTTGGAATATTATCGTTTAACGGAAATAAAATTATTACCACATCAGGAGGTGGTGCTTTAGTTTGTAAATCAGAAAAAAACAAACAAAAAGCCATCTTTTTAGCAACCCAAGCAAGAGATGATGCCCCACATTATCAACATTCTGAAGTAGGTTATAATTACAGAATGAGTAATGTTGTTGCAGGTATTGGTAGAGGGCAGATGGAAGTTTTAGATAAACATATCGGTTATCGAAGAGCTAACAATGAGTTTTATCAAGGTTTATTTAAAAATATTGAAGGGATAACTGTTTTTAAAGAACCAACTAAAGATTATTATTCAAATCATTGGTTAAGTGCCATTATTGTTGATGAAACTATCACAGGGTTTTCTAGAGAAGATTTAAGATTAAGTTTATTAGAAGATAATATAGAGTCTCGTCCTTTATGGAAGCCAATGCATTTGCAACCTGTTTTTGAAAATACGGATTATTACGGAACTGATGTATCAGAAAAATTATTTAATGATGGATTATGTTTGCCTTCAGGTTCTAATTTAATAGCTGATGATAGAAACAGAATTCAAGAAGCTGTACATAAATTATTGAAAAAATAATTACTAAAAAAATAGAAATAAAGTATATAAAAAATAAGCTCAAGGTAATTCTTGAGCTTATTTTTTATAAATTAGACGATATTATCATAAAAAAATGAAAGGCATAATTTTAGCAGGCGGATCAGGAACACGCTTATATCCGATAACAAAAGGCGTATCAAAACAATTACTTCCTGTATACGATAAACCGATGATTTATTATCCATTATCGGTTTTGATGCTTGCGGGAATCAAAGAAATTCTTATTATTTCAACACCTAATGATTTACCTAATTTCAAAAAATTATTAGGCGATGGAACTGATTTAGGAATAACGTTAAGTTATGCCGAGCAACCATCTCCTGATGGATTAGCACAAGCATTTATTATTGGAGAAAAATTTATAGCAAATGATCATGTTTGCTTGATTTTAGGAGATAACATTTTTTATGGTCACGGATTGCCAGAAATGTTAGCCTCAGCAATTAATAATGTTCAAAATGATAAAAAAGCAACTATTTTCGGTTATTATGTAAAAGATGCAAAACGTTACGGAGTTGTTGATTTTGATGATAAAGGTAACGCAATATCAATTATTGAAAAACCTGAAAATCCGAAGTCAAATTATGCAGTTGTTGGACTTTATTTTTATCCTAATAATGTTATCAAAATGGCAAAAAAAGTAGTTCCTTCAGAAAGAGGTGAGCTAGAAATAACGTCTGTAAATCAACAGTATTTAGAAGATAAGCAACTAAAAGTTGAACTTATGGGACGTGGTTTCGCTTGGTTAGATACAGGTACACACGATTCGTTATTAGAGGCAAGTCAGTTTATTGAAACCATCGAAAAACGACAGGGTTTAAAAGTAGCTTGTTTAGAAGAAATCGCTTTATATATGGGCTATATTTCTAAAGAAAAAGTACGAGAACTCGCCGAACCTTTAAAAAAGAATGGCTACGGACAGTATTTATTAAATTTAGTAAAAAATAATTAATAAAAAGTCTAATGAAGTTTATCAAAACTGCGATTCCTGAAGTTGTAATTATTGAACCAACAATTTTTAAAGATGAAAGAGGTTATTTTTATGAATCGTTTAGTCAAGAAAAATTTGATGCCAATATTGGTAAAAATATAGAGACGACTAATTTTATTCAAGATAACGAATCAAAATCTACTTTTGGCGTTTTAAGAGGTTTACATTTTCAAAAACCACCCTTTGCACAAGCAAAATTAGTGCGATGTAACAAAGGTAAAGTACTGGATGTTGTAGTTGATTTAAGAAAAAAATCACCAACTTACGGTAAACACGTTAGCGTTTTTTTATCTGAAGAAAATAAAAAACAATTATTTGTTCCAAGAGGTTTTGCTCATGGTTTTGTAGTTTTATCAGAAGAAGCTATTTTTTCATATAAGGTAGATAATATATATGCACCCGCACATGAAGATGGTATTTTATGGAATGATAAAACACTTAATATCGATTGGAATATCAGCCAAGAAAAAATAATTTTATCAGCAAAAGATGCGCTTTTGTTAACCTTTAAAAACTTTAATTCGCCTTTTTAATTTAATACTAATTTACTTATTAAAACCCATATTAGAAATAGCACTGAATTTATTTCATATTCAGATTTATCATAATTAAGCGATGCTAAAATTAATTCCACATGACAGATAGTTATATCAAAGCTAAATTGATATAATTATTGTAAATTTCACAATTGTTTTATTATTAATTATCATAATTAACATTTATTAATGAAAAGTATTTTAATTACAGGAGGGGCAGGATTTATAGGTTCACATGTTGTTCGATTATTTTCAAATAAATACCCAACATATCAAATTATTAATTTAGATGCCTTAACCTATGCAGGAAATCTTGATAATTTAATAGATGTTCAAAGTAATTCAAACTATACATTTATAAAAGGAAATATTTGTGATCAAGTTCTAGTCAAAAATATTTTTCAAGATTATAATATAGATGCAGTAATTCATTTAGCTGCAGAATCGCATGTTGATCGTTCTATTTCTGACCCGTTTTCATTTGTAAAAACCAATGTTTTTGGAACTTTAAATTTGTTAGAAACCGCCAAAAATAGTTGGGAAAATAATTTTGAAGATAAGTTATTTTATCACATTTCTACTGATGAGGTATACGGAAGTTTACAACAAACAGGTTTTTTTACAGAACAAACAGCTTACAATCCTCACTCACCATACTCAGCATCAAAAGCATCTTCTGATCATTTTGTAAGAGCATTTCATGATACTTATGGTTTACCAATAATAATTTCTAATTGTTCTAATAATTATGGCCCAAATCAATTTCCTGAAAAATTAATACCGCTTTTTATTAATAATATAATTAATAAAAAGCCATTACCTGTTTACGGGAAAGGAGAAAATATTAGAGATTGGCTCTATGTTAAAGATCATGTAATAGCTATAGATTTAATTTTTCATAACGGTAAAATTTCAGAAACTTATAATGTAGGTGGTGATAATGAATGGACTAATATCGATTTAGTAAAGTTGTTAGTTAAAGAGGTTGATATTGCATTAAAAAATGAAGTAGGAGCTTCAAACAATTTAATAACATATGTTGCTGATAGGGCAGGCCATGATTATCGTTACGCAATTGATGCGTCAAAACTTAAAAATAATCTAGGATGGTCTCCTTCATTACAATTTGAAGATGGTATTAAAAAAACAATTCAATGGTATTTGAACAATCAAAAATGGATAACAGCTATTGCTATGAGAAAGTAATTAAATTATTTAAATAGTACTATTTTTTTTAATGAGTTTTACTAGTTAAATATTTGAAATTCTGTCTCGTTTGTGCACTCACTCTCTTCCGAATAGCTCAAATAAATGCTACAATAGGGGCGCATTTCTATTAATTTTGAGCTAATACTCAAATCTATTTAAAAAAAACATCAATATTTATACGATTAAATAAAAAAGAGCAAATTTTAAATTTGCTCTTTTTTTATAACACTATTTAAGTCTAGTTAAACTGAGGTCTTTATTATATTTTATTATAAATAAACCGTTGTTGCTAGTACTACCAAAAGTTTTTTTATGGTAATCAAATTTATTTTCTAAACGAAGTGATACGCCTTCTTTAAAAGTGTCTATAAGATCTTTACCTGAAGCTAGTCTCATTAAAATATCATAGGTAATATCAAAACCTTTAATAGCATAATCAGAAGGAATTGTATTATTTAACTTGTAGTATTTCTTATTAAAAGCTGTTACATTAATAGATGAGTCATCTGTAAAGGAATTTGAAACAAAACTAAAATTAACACTAGCTAGTTTATTGTTTTCTATTTTATCATAAGCTTTGTTTTTTTCAACAGCAAAAACTTGCACATTTATATCATCAGGTATACCAATCATACTATTTAAAACATCAGCTATAGCTACATTATTATCAGAAGTAATAATAACCCAGTTATTTTTTTTAGAAGTCATATTATTAGTAAAACGTATTTTTTTTATGTATCCTTTCTCAGGTTTTAAAACATGAACTTTTTCAATAAGGTTGAAGCTTTTTAATTGGGAAACGATTTTTGTGATTTTTTCATTTGAGTCAGTGTCACCATCACCAACTACAAAAATTTGTTGGCCATTATAATTTTCTTTTAAATAGGATATTAAATAATTAGTATATTTTTTTTTGTCTGGAGCTGTTTTAATAATTTTTGTATCCGAAAAATTATTTTGATTACCTGAAAAATGAGGAAAAACAACAGGAGCTTTTACTTTATTCACAATAATTTCTGCTTTGTCAGAATAGAAAGGACCAATAATAACATCGGTTTCGTCTAATTTATTTTCAGCTAAAATAGTCGTAATATTATTACCTCTATTACCTGTGTCAAAAACAGTAGTGTTAATAAAAACCCCTTGTTTTTTTATAGAATCAATAGCTATTTTAGAGCCTAAATAAAAATCAGTAACCATATTTGCTAAGATAGCTGAATTATTATGTTCTTTGCTAAATATTTTTTCGGCACTTGAAGAGTAGTATTCTTTTGCTTTAAAAGGAAGTAAAATAGCTAAGTTAATAACTGTGTTTTCTGCTATCTTATCTTTGTAAAATGCGTAATTTTCATTTTCGCTAACTTCTTCAATGGGTTTTATTTTTAATAATTGACCAACTGATAATTCATTGTCTTTTATAGCAGGATATTCAGGGTTTAATTTAATTAAGTTATCCTTGCTAATATTATAAAAACGAGTTAAGCTATAAACCGTTTCTTTACTTTTAACTGTGTGAGTCAAAAAGTTTTCATTAACCGTTTCTTTATCAATAGCTATTGTTTTAGTTATTTCTTTTACTTTTAATACCTGTCCAACACTTAATACATTATTTTTGATTTCAGGGAAATTAGTATTCCATTTAATTAAATCATTTTTAGATATGTTATATTTTTTAGTAATTCGATAAACAGTTTCACTAGCTTCTACGGTATGAGTTTCATATTCGTATATTGTTTGTTTAAAAACTGTTTTTTCAGGATTATCGTCCGAGTCTTCGAAATCGTTATCAGTTAATTGTTCTTTGTCAGCTTCGTTAATAACATCTTTCGAGTTATTGTTGTTTTTAGAAGAAGAAGTTGCTTTTTTAGTTTCAGGGTTTGGAATTATAATAACCGTGTTTTCTACTGGTCGTCTACCTACATCCGGATTTAAACGTAGTAAATCCTTTGTTTTTAAATCCAATCGAGTAGCAATGTCGCGCATTGTTTCTCCTTTTTGAACTTTATAAGACACGTAGCGCTTTTGTTGCCCACAAGAAACCGCAAAGGTTAAAATGCAAATTAAAAGTAAAAATTGTAACTTCTTCATCTATTTTTTATTATCAGAATTTATTCCCATTCAATTGTAGCAGGCGGCTTAGAGCTTATATCGTATACAACTCTGTTAACCCCTTTTACATTATTTATTATTTTGTTTGATGTTTTTTGTAAAAATTCATAAGGTAAATTTACCCAGTCAGCAGTCATACCATCAGTACTTTCAACAGCACGTAATGCTACTACTTTTTCATACGTTCTTTCATCTCCCATAACACCAACAGAGTTTACTGGTAATAATATAGCTCCTGCTTGCCATACTTTATTATATAAACCATCTTCTTTTAATCCGTTGATAAAAACAGCATCTACTTCTTGTAATATACGTACTTTTTCTTCGGTAATATCACCTAAAATACGAATAGCCAATCCAGGACCAGGAAAAGGATGACGACCTAATAAATCTTTATCAATACCCATAGAAGCTCCTACACGACGAACTTCATCTTTAAAAATCATTCGTAAAGGCTCTACTATTTTTAATTTCATAAAGTCAGGTAAACCACCTACATTATGATGACTTTTAATAGTTGCTGATGGACCTCCGTTTACAGAAACAGATTCAATTACATCAGGATAAATAGTTCCTTGTGCTAACCATTTAGCATCATCAATTTGGTTTGCTTCATCATCAAAAACATCAATAAAAACTTTACCAATAGCTTTACGTTTTTCTTCAGGATCACTCAATCCTGCAAGTTCATTCATAAAACGTGCCGAAGCATCAACACCTTTTACATTTAACCCCATACCTTCGTATTGTTTTAATACATCGGTATATTCATTTTTACGTAATAAACCATTGTTAACAAAAATACAGTGTAAGTTTGCACCAATTGCTTTGTGTAATAATACTGCAGCTACTGTAGAGTCTACACCACCAGATAATCCTAAAACCACTTTGTCATTTCCTACTGTTGCTTTAATATTAGCAACTGTTTCATCAACAAATGAATCTGGTGTCCAAGTTTGTGCTACTTCTGCAATATCTACTAAGAAGTTTTGTAATAATTGTTTTCCGTCAGTAGAGTGGTATACTTCTGGGTGAAATTGTATAGCGTATGTTGATTCGTCTTCAATTTTATAAGCAGCATTTTCTACATCATTTGTGCTTGCTAATAAAGTTCCGTTAGTTGGTAAGTTTTTAATAGTATCTGAATGACTCATCCAAACTTGACTTCCTATTGAAATTCCTTTAAAGAAATTATCTCCTTCTTTAACAAAAGATAAGTTAGCTCTACCATATTCTCGTGTGTTTGAAGGCGCTACTAAACCACCTGAAAAGTGTGCTAAGTATTGCGCTCCATAACAAACAGCTAATAAAGGTTTTTTACCTCTAATTTCTGATAAATCAGGGTGTAAAACCCCTTCTGCACGAACAGAGTTTGGGCTACCTGAAAGTATTACGGCTTTAAAATCGTTTAAGTTTGTAGGAATTTTGTTATACGGATGAATTTCACAGTATATGTTTAATTCTCTAACACGGCGTGCAATAAGTTGTGTATATTGCGATCCGAAATCTAAAATAAGTACGTTGTGTTGTTGCATGCGCAAAAATAGTACTTAGATTTTAGATTTTAAGTATTTGATTTTAGATTTTTTTAAGTTTTTTAATACCGGTATGTAATTGCATTTATATTCATGCCTGATCCTACAGAGGCTAACATAATAACATCTCCTTTTTTTACCTCTTGGTTTTTGATATTTCCTTTTAAAACTAAATCTAATAAAGTGGGTACGGTTGCTACCGAGCTATTACCTAGTTCATGTATTGTCATTGGTGTAATTCCTTGAGGAACTGATTTTTTATGAAGTTTATAAAAACGTTTAATAATAGCATCATCCATTTTTTCATTTGCTTGGTGGATAAATATTTTTTTAACTTCATCAATTGAAACACCGCTTTTGTCAAGTACTGTTTTCATTGCTTCGGGTACGTTTTTTAATGCAAATTCGTAAATTTTTCGACCATGCATTTTGATATAACGAGTATCTTTATTTAAGTTTTTATTAAAAGATTTTCCGAAAAATAAGAAATAAGCTTCTTCCTTGGTAAAGGTTTGTGTGGTGTGGCTTAAAATACCGCTATTACTACCTTCTTTTTCTTCTAAAACACAAGCTCCAGCTCCGTCACTATAAATCATTGAATCACGGTCATAGTTATCAACAACCCTTGATAATGTTTCACTTCCAATAACTAAACATTTTTTAGCAATACCTGCTTTAATAAATGCTTGCGCCTGAATAACACCTTCAACCCATCCAGGACAACCAAATAAAATATCATAAGCTACACAATTAGGGTTTTCTATTTGAAGTAAATGCTTTACACGACTAGCTAAACTAGGTAGCATATCACTTTGAATAGCTCCTTTTTTTACATCCCCAAAATTATGAGCAAATATAATATAGTCTAAGTTTTCAGGGTTTATATTAGCGCTTTTTATAGCTTCTTTAGCAGCTAAGTACCCTAAATCAGATGAGGTATAATCATTTTTAGCATATCTACGTTTTTCAATACCTGTTATTGATTTAAACTTTTCAATAATTACAGCATTGCTGTCGCTAAAAGAACTTCCATCAGCATTTAAAAACAAATTTTGTAAAAATTGATTATTTTCTTTTTTTATTGATGGAATATATGAGCCTGTTCCTGTGATTACTGCTGATGTCATTATGTTATTTTTGAATTAAAATATATAAGTAACGTTTTTTTATTAAATAAAGTAGACTATTATATTTATTATGTTTTATAGCGCTTTAAAATATATAAAAAGTGGGTTGTATTTTGTTTCATTAATGTAAACCTACAAATATCTATTGTTAAAACAAAAAAAAAAGTTATGCTTTTTTAAGTATTATAAGTGTTGCTTATTTAGCTCTTTATTTTATGTTTTTACTTTAATAATTTGATTTTGGGTTAAATGTTAAACAAAAAAACAGCCTAGCTAGGCTGTTTTTTTGTTTAACATTTTAAATATAGCTGCTTTTTAATAATTATCATATATTTCTCCTAAATCAAATGATAATGAAAAGCGGAGTGTGCTTTCTAAAGGATTATTAATTGCTGAGGTGTTTATTAAGTATGATAAATCTAAGGTAAAAGCTTTTGCTTTAAAACCTGTTCCAAGGGTTAAAAACTGTCTTTGACCATTGCTTTCACTCTCATGAAAGTAACCAGCTCTAAGAGCGAATGCATTATTATATAAATATTCTGAACCTAAAGCCCAAGTTGTTTCTTTTAAGCCTGTATTTCCAAAAGAACTAAACATTCCATCTATCCATCCTTTTTCAGAGCTGGCTTCGTTTGAAGGAACTAATAATTTAGTAAATTCTAAATTAAGGCCTACAATATTATTGCTGTCTAATACAAAATCAAATCCTCCACCTATTTTAGCATTTGTGGGAATAAAATTTTCTTGACCAGGAGTGTATTCTACTTTAGGACCAATGTTAGCTATATTAAATCCTAAGCGATATCGGCCGTTAAAATTCCCATAATTTTGTTCGTCTGATTGGTAATAACCAGAAATATCTACAGCAAAAGCGTTAACGGCTTTTGTATTACTATCATTAATGTCAAGGTTTGAATTAATGTATTTTAAACCAATACCCATTGAAAATTTTTCACTCAGTTTCATAGAATATATTCCTGAAATGGCAAATTCACTAGGGTTCTCAGTACCAGTTCCTATACCATCTTGATCTGTCAATTCAACTTCACCTAGCGAAAAATATTTAATATCTACACCCCAAGCAGCATTTTCTTTAAACCTGTTAACATAAGAAATGTTTCCTACAAAAATATCATCCGTTAGGTTGCGTAGCCACGGAGTATAATTTAAACCGATACTTACTTTGTTTTGATTAAAAGCTGTTTTTGCAGGATTATGAAAAATAGAAAAAGCATCCGCAGATGTTGCTACACCTACATCACCCATTGCTCCAGCACGAGCATCTGATGATATTAAAAGAAAAGGAGTTGCTGTTGTAGTTTGCGCTTTGGTCTGAATTACGAAAAAAGCAAAAAGCAAAAAATAGGATAATTTTTTCATGTAAATAATTGATTATTTATTTTAGCAAATATAAAGTAATATTAAAAAAAAACTAGTGCAAGTTAATTTAAATACTTTATATTTAACGAGAAAAATAGATATATAGTATATGCTGTTTGATAAAATATATAGTATATAAAAACAGTTTTTTACTTTTGAATTATAAAAAGATTAAATTTTTATGTTAAATATTTAATCTTTTTCTTAGTTTCGTAATACTAAACGTAATAAATGGTCGTTTATAATGATGCTAGAGTAAGCTTCTTAATATTTCAATATTATAAGTAAATAGTTGTAAGGAGTTAGAAATATTGTAAATTGCGCCAGCCTTAAAATAGTTAAAAATACATGAAAAGTACGTTAAAATTATTTAGTTTATTGGTAATCACTGGATTATTGGTTGTTTCTTGTAAGAGTAACAGTAGTGGTCGTTCAAGTAAATCTTCATTAACAGGTTGGAACTTTAATGACCCTAATTATGGTGGATACATTAAAGGAGAAGATAAAAAAGGGAAAGATACACCTCCTGGCATGGTACATATTGAAGGTGGTAGCTTTACTATGGGGTTAGTACAGGATGATGTAATGTTTGATTGGAATACTACACCAAAGAAAATGCATGTTCGCTCTTTTTACATGGATGAAACAGAGGTTACTAACGCAGAATATGGTTTGTTTATGCAATATACCAAAGATGTTTTTCCTCCAGAAGAACCTCAGTTTAAAAATATTTATCAATCGGTTCTTCCAGATACTTTAGTATGGAGAAAAGGTTTGGGTAATACAAATTTATTATCAGAAAGCTACTTAAGACATCCTTCATATGCTGAATATCCAGTTGTTGGGGTTAGTTGGTTACAGGCTAATAAGTACTGTAAATGGCGTACTAATGCCGTGAATTTAAAAATATTAATGGATAAAGGTGTTATTAAAAATATTTTTAAAGAAGATTCTTTGAGTTTTAAAGGAAAAAATAATTTTGATACGGATACTTATTTAACTAATCCTTATGCTTTGTTCGATGGAGATTCAACAATTTATAAGAAAGGAATTCCAGTTCCAAGAAAAAAAGGTGATCCAAAGCCAGAAAAAGATGAGTTTTCAGGAAGACAGGTAACATCTTCTGATGGTATTTTAGCTCAAAAATTTAGACTACCAACAGAGGTTGAATGGGAGTATGCAGCTAAAGCTATTTTTGAAAATCGTGAATATAATAATATTCGAGGAAGAAAAAAATATGCATGGAATGGAAAATACACACGTGATAGAGATAAGAGAAGAAGAGGTGATCAGTTAGGAAATTTTAAGCAAGGAAAGGGAGATTATAGTGGTATTGCAGGTTGGAGTAGTGATGGCTCAGATATTCCTAATGCTGCAGCTAGTTATCCACCTAATGCATTTGGTTTATTTGACATGTCAGGAAATGTTGCTGAATGGGTACAAGATGTGTATAGACCTATAATTGATTCAGAAGCCAATGATTTTAATTATTTTAGGGGTAATATTTTCACAAAAAAACTAATAGATGAAAATGGTAAAGTAGTTATAATAGGTGATGAATTTGGAGAGATAGAATATGATACTTTAGAGAATGGAAGAATTGTACCTAAAGATTTACCTGGGAGTGTTAAGTTTATTCCTATTACAAAGGAAGATACTTATATGAGAAGGAATTATAAATTAGCAGATAATTCAAGTGTTGGTGATGGTGATCAAGCATCTTCTAAGAATTATGAATTAGATAAAGATCAGTTAGCTGGTTCTTCAAGAATGTATAATTCTCCTCAAAAACCTGAAGCTGAAAGAGATTCACTAGGTAATGTTGTAGATAATTATAAATATGACTCTAAAAGAAGAACAACTTTAGTAAGTGATAAATCTAGAGTTTATAAAGGAGGTTCGTGGGCAGATAGAGAATATTGGTTAGATCCTGCTCAAAGAAGATATTTTCCCGAATATATGGCTACAAACTTTATTGGTTTTAGATGTGCTACTGATAAAATGGGTCCTATGATGTTAAATAAAAGAAAAACCGCAACACCAAAGTTTTCTAGTAAAAAAAGATAAAAGGCATTTTTATATATAAAAACCTCATTGAATTTCAATGGGGTTTTTTATTTTTACAATATGAATATAGAAGATTTATATAGTTTGTACATTCAACACGGTTTAGTTGATATAGATACAAGGGTTATTAGAAATAATACTATTTTTTTTGCTTTAAAAGGAAGTAATTTTAATGGTAATAAATTTGCTGATGAGGCACTGCAATTAGGTGCTAAATTCTCAATAGTTGATGAAATTGAATTTAAAACTTCAGATAAAATAATTTTTGTAAAAAATGTATTAGACACACTCCAACAATTAGCAAACTATCACCGCATAATGTTAGGTATACCAATAATAGCATTAACAGGTAGTAATGGTAAAACTACTACAAAAGAACTTATAAAGTCTGTGCTATCTACCAAGTATCATGTTACAGCTACAGAAGGGAATTTAAACAATCATATAGGGGTTCCTTTAACATTACTATCAATGACTCAGGATACCGAAATAGGTATAGTTGAAATGGGGGCTAACCACCAGAATGAAATAGCTTTTTTGTCAGATATTGTATGTCCTGATTTTGGCTATATTACTAATTTTGGAAGTGCACATTTAGAAGGGTTTGGTTCTATAGAAGGTGTTGTTAAAGGTAAGTGTGAATTATATGATTTTTTGATTAGAAATAATAAAAAAATTTTTGTTAATCAGCATGATTTAATTCAGTTAGATAAGACAAAGAAAGCTGACGTTATTTTATTTAATGATTCAATACAATTTATAGAAGCAAACCCTTTTGTTAAATTATCTTTCAACACAAAACTATTACAAAGCAATTTAATTGGTAAGTATAATTTTTATAACATTGTAGCTGCTATTACTATTGGTGAATATTTTAATATTTCAGTCGATAATACTAAAATAGCTATTGAGGAATATGTACCGTTAAATAATCGTTCTCAGATAATTACGACTAAATTTAACAAAGTAATTTTAGACGCTTATAACGCTAATCCAACTAGTATGGAATTAGCACTAGATAGCTTTTATAAAATAGAGGCAAAACATAAAACTATTATTCTTGGAGACATGTTTGAGTTAGGTGTTTATAGTTTGAAAGAGCATCAAAAAATTGTCAATTTAGCCACAGGTTTTAATTTTGATAATTTATTTTTTGTTGGAGAGAATTTTTGTAAAACAAAATCCCCCCATATTAAATTTACTAACTTTATTGAGTGCAAAAATTATTTTTTACAAAATCCTATAAAAGATAATTTTATTTTAATAAAAGGTTCTAGGGGTATGGCTTTAGAAAGAATTGTAGAATTTTGTTAAAAGAATATAAAAAGGTTTACAATTTCTAATTTTTTTTAAAAAAGTTATTAATGTAAATTAGCACTAAATAAGAGATTTATATACATGCTATTTTTAAATAAAAAAATTGAGTTAAATGAGTTTTTTCCAGAAGGTTTTGTTGATATTCATTCACACTTATTGCCAGGCATTGATGATGGAGCTAAGGATTTAAAGACATCTATATCATTGATTTCTAAAATGTATTCTTTTGGTATAAAAAACATTATTACTACGCCCCACGTTTTAGGTGATGTATATCCTAATTCATCTCAATTAATAAAAATAAAATTAGAAGAGGTAAGGCGAGAGTTAAAAAAGGAAGGCTTTAAAGACTTGAAAATTAATGCAGCAGCTGAATATATGATGGATGAGCAATTTTTAATTTTATTAAATAAAGGTGATGTTTTAACCTTAAAAGATAACTATATACTTGTAGAGATGTCATATTTTAATGCTCCTTATAATTTATATGATATATTATTCGAGATACAATTAAAAGGATTTAAACCTGTATTAGCTCATCCTGAGCGCTACAATTTTTTTCATAATGATATTAATAACTTTTATAAATTGAAAAAAGCAGGTTGTGTATTTCAGTTAAATTTATTATCTCTGACAGAACAATATGGAAAAGGTGTTAAAAAAATAGCAAGAACATTAATCCAAGAAAATATGTATGATTTTGTAGGGACAGATACACATCATCATAATCATTTAAAATTATTAAATAAAATAGGGAATAAAAAAATAAAAAAGCAGATAACTCATTTATTGGATAATAATAAAAGATTTGTATAATAAAAAAGGGAGCTTTTATAAAGCTCCCTTTTTTATTGTACAGTTAAAACATTTTTCTGTACCAAGGTTTTTTGTTATTTTCTTGTAGCCCATAACCATAACCATAACCATAACCATAACCGTAACCGTAGCCATAACCACGGTTTAGATCTGTATCATTCAATACAATTGCTAAATTAGGTAATTTCTTATCGGTGTATAAACTTTGAGGTACAACTAACATCCTTTTATCTAAATAATTTGCTCTAGCTACATATAAAATCATATCAGCATACTTAGCAATTAGTAAAGTATCTGTCACTAAGTTAACAGGTGCGGTATCAACAATTATATAATCATAATCAGCTTCTAATTCATTAAAAATAGTACTTATTTTATCAGACATTAATAATTCTGCAGGGTTAGGAGGTATAGCTCCAGATGATATAATGTCTAGATTAGGAATTTCATTAATATTAAATTTTAAAGAATCAAGATTAATATCTTCATTCGTAATAAAATTAGTAATTCCTTTTCTGTCAGCCATTTCAAGATACTCTGTAATTTTAGGTGCTCTTAAATCCATACCAGCTAAGACTACCTTTTTTCCAGATAAAGATAAAGAAGCTGCTAAATTAATTGACATAAATGACTTTCCCTCTCCACTTGTTGTTGATGTTATAAAAATTGTTTTTCCTTTATTGCTCTCCTTTTGAGGTAGCATAAAGTTTAAATTGGTTCTTATTAGTCTAAAAGCTTCAGCAGTACTTGAACGAGCACTTGAGTTTATTACTATTTTTTCTTTTGTTTCAGAGTGAGGAATATCTCCTAAAAAAGGTATAGTTGTAAGTTCTTCAATATCTCTTTTTGTATGTACTTTTGTGTCTAATATATCTCTAATATATATAATAATAAAAGGAATTATTAAACCTAGCAATATAGCCGCTAAATATATGATTTTTCTTTTAGGACTAACAGGGTTATTAGAGCCATAAGCTTTGTCTATTATTTTGGCATTTGGAACGGCTGTTGCTGTTAATGATATAGCTGTTTCTTCTTTTTTCTTTAATAAATAAGAATATAATCCAGCTATAATTTCTTGCTGACGTGCAATATCTAAAAATTGTCTTTCTTTAGCAGGTATTGCTGAAATTTTTGAAGTAAATCTACTCGACTCACTTTGTAGGCTATTTACCTTTATTTGCAGTAGTTTAACAGTATTTTGTAAACTCCTTTTTAATGAATTTTTGAGGTTAAAAATATTTTCTTGAACTTCTATAAGGATGATATTTTTTTCTCCTGCGCTTTTTTCTAAACGTTTTAGTTGTGTAATAAGGTTATTATACTTTGATATAGAGCTACCTATATTAACGTCAGATAAACCAAGGTTTGAAGGTAAATAATCATTATTGTCTAATTCTTTGTTTAATAACTTAGCTAAACTCAATTCAGTAGAAGCTTGTATAAGTGTTTTGCGGTTTTCTGTATTCGTTTTAAGGGTTAGTTGAGCTTCTGATTGAATATCTGTTATATTATTCTTGTCTTTAAATTTTTCGACATCATCATCTAATTTCCCCAATTCTTTTCCTATATTTTCTAGGCGTTCTTTTATAAAGTCATTAGTTTTTTTCGACACATCTTTTTTATCAGTAATTGCGTCCTCATTATACTGTATAACAAGTTCGTCTAGAATGTCTTCAGCTTTCTCTTTGATAGGGTGTTGAAGAGATAGTTTTAAAACACTTGATTTTTTACTTATAGAAGATATTGATATACTTTTTTTATACAAATCAATAACTTTACTAACAGGTCTAATAGCTATTTTTATTTTTTTATCAATAAAAGCATTCGTAAAATGACTTTGCTTAGTTATTTTAAAGGCTCCTAAATTTGAATTACTAATAATAGTATCAAATGAATTTTCTGAAATGAATTTTCCTTCTTTATCAAAAAGATTAAATTTTTTATCCGATAAAAGTTGAAGATTAAAAACAGTATCTAATTTTTGAAAATTTTCAGACAACGAATCAATAGGTATAAATAATATAGGATTTAGGTTATATATTTCATTTTCCTTAATTCGTCCTTCAGCCATATAAATAACGTTTAGATGTAATTTATTAATGACATCATGTATAAGTTTTCTTGACCTAATAATTTCTATTTCATTATCAATATTTTTGCCAGAACCTCCTACAATTCCTAAATCTTCAAAAGCAGCAAGACCATCAGATAAGCCCCCCTTCTTATCATTCTTAATTAAAATAGTAGTTGATGCGCTATATTTTTGAGTACTATAACGTAAATATAAAAAAGCAAGAGTTAAAGATAAGAAGATACCTAAAAGAAACCATTTCCAATGAATTAAATACTTTTCTAACTCTGCTCTTAAGTTAATAGTATTGTTTTCATCTAGCGTTGAAGAATGTTGATTTTCAATCATGTTAAATTATCTTGTTAAAATAGAAATTAAAGAAATGATTACTGAGCCTATAGAAATAAATAATCCAGTATTTTGATTGTAAGAAGCAGATTGCGAGGTTGCTTTATTGGGTTTGACATAAATTATGTCGTTTTGTTGTAAAAAATAAGCAGGAGAGGAGAATATGTCATTTGATCGCAAATCTAAATTATAGGTAATAATTTTATTGTCTTTTTCTCTTTTTACTTCAATTGATCTTATTCCTGAAATATTTAAATCGCCCGCCAACCCAATAGCTTCAATAACTGTTATACGTTCATTAGGTATAATAAATCTACCTGGCTTTTTTACATCCCCCAAAACTGTTACAGAAAAATTTGAAATTTTTATATTTATAGTTGGGTTTAAGATATAATCAGGAGATAATTTTGTTTTTATTAAAGAAATAGCTTCAGTTCTTTTTAAATCAGCCAACTTAATTTTACCTAAGATGGGAAACTCAATATTACCGTTGACATCTATTAAGTAAGATAGCTGTTGTGGTGTACCTAAAACATTATTAGTTGTAGTTGCATAAGTAACTGCAGGTAAGTTAAAAGGTTTTACAGCCTCTAGGTCTAAAGCTGAAACAGTTATTTGAATTAAATCACCTGGTTTAAAAACAGTTTGATTAACATTATTTATTTCTAATTGATTATTTACATCATTTTGAAAATAAACAATTTTTTTTTTAGAAACACAGGAAGTTAAAATAAGTAAACTTAAGGCTGAAACAATTTTTATTATTTTTTGCATATTTTTTTTATTAGAGACCATTTTTATAAATCTAATTTTTCATAAATAGAATTGTTAGATTTGTATTCAGGAACAATATCCTTTAATATTTGTACAGTTTTATGATTGTTATGCTCTTTATTAGCAGCGCATAGCTCAGAAATTTTGTTGCTAATTAAAAGAGCATTTATTTTCTGGTTTTTAGCAATCATTATTTTATCGTGGTAAGTAGGTGCTGTATCTTCTCCATTAGCTAAAAGTTCTTCATATAATTTTTCACCAGGTCGTAATCCTGTTATTGTTATATTGATATCTTCAGGAAATTTTAATCCAGATAAATGAATCATCCTTTTAGCTATTTCATATATTTTTACAGATTTTCCCATATCAAATATATATATCTCACCTCCTTTACCCATAGTTCCTGCCTCTAAAACTAAGCAGCATGCTTCAGGAATAGTCATGAAATAGCGAGTAATATCTTTATGTGTAACAGTTAAGGGGCCTCCGTTCTCAATTTGACGTTTAAAAAGAGGTATAACAGAGCCGTTAGAACCTAAAACATTACCAAATCGAGTTATGGTAAACTTGGTATTATGACTAGTATCATTACTTAAACAAGTAATGTACATTTCAGCAACTCTTTTAGTGGCTCCCATAACATTTGTTGGATTAACAGCTTTGTCGGTAGATACCATAACAAAACGTTCAACATTATATTTTATAGATAAATCAGCAATATTTTTAGTACCTCCTATATTTATCTTAACAGCTTCGTAGGGGCTCATCTCCATTAAAGGAACATGTTTATATGCAGCTGCATGAAAAACTTTTTGAGGATTGTATTTTTCGAAAATTTTAGACATTCTTTTGTAATCTCTAACATCAGCAACTATTGTAGTAATATTTAACTTACCTTTTTGAATTAGTTGCTGTTGTAAATCATACAAGTCAGATTCTGCTTGATCAACTAAAACTAATTGTTTGTGTTTATATAAACTAAGCTGTCTTGAAATTTCTGAACCAATAGATCCTGCAGCACCCGTAACTAAAATTACTTTATCATTAACGTCTCTTTGAACTATTGGATTGTCTATAGAAATAGGTTTCCTATCTAATAAATCTTCTATTTTTACATTCTTTATCTGATTAGCTTCCAAATCTCCTTGAATCCATTTAGATAGGGGTGGTACAATTTTAACTTTTATACCTAGCTCTAATAAGGTATCTGTTAGGTAAAGTAATTTTTCAGATTTTATATTTTGAATAGAAATAATAACTTCATTAATTTTTTTTCTTTGTACAAACTCTTTGTCTATAGATTTTATATTATAAATTTTTATTCTATTAATTTTTTTTCCAGTCTTTTTTTCATCATCATCAATAAACCCTAATACCTCATATTTATTTTCGGTATCTCTGTTTAAAGCTGCGTATGTAGTTAATCCTGAATCTCCAGCTCCATAAATAAATACATTTGTTACAGTGCTCAATTCAGATGAAATAATTTCAAAAAAAGCCTTAAAAACATATCTACTTGTAATAAGTACTAAAACAGAAATTAAATAGTGTATAATTATAATTGATTTTGGTATAGTAAAGCTTGGAACTATACTTAAAGAATTATTAATTGATATAAGACTAATTGTTATTATAAACAGTAAAGTAACTCCTACAAAAACATTAAAAGCATCCCTTGTTCCTGTGTGTCTTACAATACCTCGATATGACCCAACAGTTAAAAAACTAATAAGTGCTAAAAAAGCAATAAAAGGAATTTGATAATATAAATTATCAACGTCAAAATTTAAACTAGCATTAAAACGTACTGTGTAAGCTAAAATAAAAGAGATACAGACTAAAAATATATCAATTATTAAAACTATCCATCGAGAAGCATATTTTTCGAAAATTTTTAAAACTATCTTTTTAAGCATAAGATATTTGTTAAACGTTAAAGTTTAAAAAAAATTAAATTTTCTTCATTTGTTGTTTCATCATTTGCATTTGCTCTTTAAGCATACCATGTTTATCTAATTTTTTAGCCTCTGCCATTAATATAGTAGCATCTCTTTTTCTTCGCTTAGTCATTGCTATACCTGCTAATTGTAGTTTAGCCATGGCTAAATCATGATCCATCGCTAGGCCTAATTTAACCGATTTTTTTAAGTATTTCTCAGCTTGTGTTATGTTTGTTTGACTTAACATAATGCCGTGTAGGTAATTATAATACCCTTCTTGTTTTTGAATTAAAGCTGATGAAGGGTTTTTAATATAGTCTAACCATTTTTTGGCACCTTCAAAGTTTTGTTTACGCAATTGCATAAATGCTAATAGAATAAATTCGTTTTTAAAATAAAAAAAAACGAAGATACCTGCAAGTAAAAGAGTTGAAATTCCATTCATAATATGAATTTGAGAAAATTCATAAAAACTCCATAAAGTAATTAAACTGGCTACAATTAATTTTATATTTTTATTAAACATTTTTTCTTTTTTTTATCAAAGTGCAAAAGTACATTTTTCTATTAAAATAATTGTATGTTTATTTCTTATAAAATTTTTTATATTTAATCAAAGCTATAGAACTTAGTATAAAAACAAAACCAACCGAATAATATATTGAAGTAGGGGTAATAACTTTATCACCGCTAGCATAAGAATGTAATCCAGATAAATAAAAATTAACACCAAAATAAGTCATCATGATTGAGGCAAATGCTATTACAGACCATAAGTTAAACGTGTATCGGCCTCTTAATCCAGGAATTAAGCGCATGTGTAAAACAAAAGCATATACCATAATTGATATTAAAGCCCATGTTTCTTTAGGATCCCATCCCCAATAACGTCCCCAACTTTCATTAGCCCACATACCACCTAAGAAGTTACCTATTACAAGCATAATTAAACCGACAGTCAAGGCCATTTCATTAATTATTGTCAATTCTTTTAAATGAATTGACATTTTCTGTTTATTCTTTTTATTGGTAAAAGTTATTAAAAACAACGAGAAAATTCCTAAAATCATTCCTAATGCAAATGGGCCGTAACTAGCAACAATTATTGATACATGTACGTATAACCACCAAGAATTTAAAACAGGAACTAAGTTTGCTATTTGAGGATCTAGCCAGTTTTGATGAGCGAAAAATAAAATAATAGAGGTTAAAAATGTAGTCGCAGCAATAGTTAATGATGAATTTTTTCCTAATAATAAACCAAATAACATAGTTGCTAAACCAACAAATATAATAGACTCATATGCATTACTCCAAGGAGCATTACCACTTATTTGCCATCGAGCAACTAGTCCTAGAATATGAGCTGTGAATAATAACACAACGACACCTATTAGTGCTTTTACAACATAGTTAATCCAAGGTTTATTGTTAAATATTTGAAAAAAAACAAATAAAATCATTAAAAAACTAACAAAGCCATAGTATTTAGATAATTTAACAAATATGTTGGTTTTATTATACGCGATTTCTAGCTTTATTTTATTTTCAGAGGGAATAACTTCTGAGCCAAATTTTCGTTGAAATTTTTTAATTCCATCTAAAATTTTATTAGTTTCTGTATAGTCCCCTGTTTTTTTAGAATCTTTTAGTAATTGAAAATATACAGGTAATGATTGTCGTACAAAAACAGAATCAGTGCCTTTAAAGTTTGCTAGTGAAGTCTCGGGTTGTGACACCCATTTATTTTCATCATCATTAGGAATTGGGAAAATTCGTAAAATACCTCCACCCAATGCTTGTGAAAGTAACCACACGCGATGTTCTATTTTTATAATATCTTTTTCAAACTTATTTTGAACTTGTTTTTTTTGAGCGTCAACAACAAGGTTGCTGATTTTTGAGCTTCCATTTTCATCATAAAAGTCAATAAAACGAGCATATTCTGCATTTTTTTCAATGCCTAGAATTTTACGGATTTTGATGTTTCCTTTTTCTAGATAAACAAAAGGAACATTCAGCCAAAACATAGGAGATTCTGTAATTGATACTAAAATTTGACTTGGCGTTAAGTTTTTAAAATGATCGGTGTGAGCTACTTTTCTAACTAGTTCCGAAGCAAATGTATGTGCGGGTTTCATACGTCCACCGGTATCCTGTATTACTAGTTCACTAAATAAGTCTGCATGTTTTTGGTTTACTACTGATTTTTTTAAAACGGATTCAATCTCTTTTTCTGATAATTCTTTAGGTTGATGTTTTTTATGTTGTGAAAAGCTTACTAAAGTAGATGCTAAAAAAAAGATAGTAAGTAACATTTTTTTTGTTCTAACTTTGATTAATGCTTTTTTCAGATTATCAAAACGGGTGTTTTTAACAAATAATGAGGCTATTAGGCCAAAAAATAATAAGAAATAGCCAATATAAGTAACCCAAGTTCCTATAAAGTCATGATTTATTGATAAATGAGTTTGTTCTTTATCTCCTTCAATTTTATAACTAGATTGAAATAACTTGTAGCCTTTATAATCTAATATATTGTTCATAAAAATTCGATAATCAAAAGTTTCATCTTTATCAATAACTGTTACTTCACTGGCAAAAGAGGCAGCGTTTTCTGAACCAGGGTATTTTTCTAATTGAAAATCGTTTAACTTTACATTAAAAGGAGTTTTTCGTTGCTTAGCACCATACCAAGCCCTAAAATTTAAATTATCGATACTAAATTGTTCTTTTCCAGCAACGTTAAAGTTACCTCCAGTTAATTTTATACGTTCTGTTTTATTATTAAAAGTAACATCAAAAATTACCATATCAAATTTTTGATTATTTTTTTTACCACTAAGTATTTTCATCTCTCCTTTTACAGGTGGTACTGGAACTACAAAAGGAAGTCCTGAAACTTGGTA
The DNA here is from genome assembly GCF_964507685.1 of Tenacibaculum aestuariivivum. Classification (GTDB taxonomy): domain Bacteria; phylum Bacteroidota; class Bacteroidia; order Flavobacteriales; family Flavobacteriaceae; genus Polaribacter; species Polaribacter aestuariivivum. The sequence continues at coordinate 1,094,417 of NZ_OZ208414.1, read as the reverse complement.
TAATGAGCGAAGATTAAAGTTTTGAATGGTATCTTTTTTAACTAATCCTTTTTGTTGAGTAGCCATTATTTGATAATTACCACTAGTTTTGGTTTGTATTTTTAGAGTATCATTTAGGTTAAAAATATTGATGTTAGCTCCATTATTTTTGGCATTAAATCCAACTAAAATATTATGAATATTTTGAATGGTTCCGCTTTTTATATAATGTTCATGTCTACTACCGCTAGAGCTTTCTATCAATTTAAGATGTTCAACTCCATTTTCGTTTTCAATTAACCTTTCTTCTACCCAAGGAATATAATCAACTAATTTAAAGTCTATTTTATGGCTTTTACCATCTTTTTTTGGTTGAAAATACTCTGTAAAATTAGCAGTATTATTTCCTAAAGCAGACAATAATAGTTTATTATTGGTTTCTTTTTGAAATTCATTATTATCAATAACAACATTTAAATAATTAATATCTGATAAAAATGTATTAGTAGTTTCTCCTTCGTCGATAATCATTAGTCCTTCATAACTTATATAACGAGTAATTCCAGCACCAATTAAAATTAATAAAAAAGCTAGGTGAAAAAGTAATACAGACCATTTTTCTTTTCGATATAATCGATATCTGAAGATGTTTCCAAAGAAATTAATTACAAAAAACACTTGAATTAACTCAAACCACCAAGCATTATACACTAAGGCTTTAGAGGTTTGTGTTCCAAAATCATTTTCAATGAAAGTAGCAACTCCCATTGCTATTGCGAAAATGAAGAATAATACGGCTGTTAAGCGGGTAGAGTAAAGAATATCTAAGACTTTTTTCATCTGTAAATCTGCTAAGTGTAAAACACTGCAAATTTACGGATTAAAGTTTTAATAAGATTAAGATTTTTATCATTTTAAATAAAATGAAATGTTAAAATAAAATGAATTAAATTCCTATTTTTTCACCCATTTTCACAAAAGTTTCTTTCCCTTTTTGTGTGTTTTTAAGAATATCACTGTCTATTTTTAACTTACTTTTATCAACTAATAGTACAATGGTAGAGCCTCCAAAGGCAAAATAGCCCATTTCATCTCCTTTTTTTACAGTTTTGTTATCTATGTAAGTATTAATAATTGTGCCTACCATTGTCGCACCTACTGGAGCTATAATAATATCTCCTTTTTCTTTGGATGATAGAATGCAATATTCTCGTTTATTTTCACAAAAAACTTTAGTGAAGTTAGAAGCTAGGGCATAGGGAGAAACTGAAAAGTAATCCCCTTTAATTTTCGTTATGCTTGAAGGTATTCCGTTATAAGGAAAATGATATCGATGGTAATCATTGGGAGCTAATCGTAAAATAATTAAGGAAGCGTTATTATATTTTTTTGCTAATTTATCATTTGCTAAAAACTCTTTAAGTGTGAATTTTCGTCCTTTTACAAAAAAATTATCTAGGTCTGAAATATTTTCAAAAGCTAGCATTTTTCCGTCTCCAGGTGATGTAAATCCGTCTTCAATAGGGCGTGCTGTTGGTTTTAACTTTCTGTAAAAAAAATCATTAAATGAAGTATACTCTTCTATTGATTTTTCAGCTTCATTCATATTAATATTCAGTTCTTTTACAAAACCCGCTATTTTGTTAATAGAGTTAGGTTTATTCATTAAATTACCATACCAAGATGATAGGAATTTACGTTTAACAATAGGTAGAAGTGTTGTTTTTGCTAAAGGGTTATGGTATAGTAATTTTAAAAAACCTTCACCAGGGGGTGTTTCAGTAATTAACTTTCCTGATTTTCTATCGATAAATTGTATTTTCATAATTTTAGTTTTCTATACTATCAGTTAAAATAGTTAACATGTCAATTGCGGTCTGTGAAATTTTAGTTCCAGGTCCAAAAACAGCTACAGCACCTGCATCAAATAAGAATTGATAATCTTGTGTAGGTATTACACCTCCAATAATTACCATAATATCTTCACGGTGATATTTTTTAAGTTCTTCAATTACTTGAGGAACGAGTGTTTTGTGCCCTGCTGCTAATGATGAAATTCCTAAAATATGAACATCGTTTTCAATAGCTTGTTTTGCAGCCTCTTTTGGTGTTTGAAATAACGGGCCAATGTCTACGTCAAAACCAAGGTCAGCATATGCAGTGGCAACTACTTTGGCGCCACGATCATGACCGTCTTGACCTAGTTTTGTAATCATAATTCTAGGTCTTCTACCTTCTAGTTTTGCAAACTTATTGGTAAGTTTTATTGCTTTTTCAAACAAATAATCGTTTTTTATTTCTTTACTATACACACCTGAAATAGTTTTATGAATTGCTTTATGTCTTGTAAAAACGGTTTCTAGAGCGTTAGAAATTTCTCCTAAAGTAGCTCTGTTTTTTGCAGCTTTTATAGTCAACTCTAAAAGGTTACCTTTAGTTGTTTTAGCACATTCAATTAAATTAGTTAAAGATTTTTGTACTTGAGTTTGATTTCTTTTTGATTTTACATCATTAAGTCGTTTAATTTGAGTTTTTCTAACAGTTTCGTTATCGACCTCTAATATAGAAAGTGGTGCTTCTTTATCTAATAAATATTTATTTACACCTATAATTACATCCTGACCGCTATCTATTCTTGCTTGTTTTTTTGCGGCAGCCTCTTCAATTTTCATTTTAGGAATTCCTTTTTGTATGGCTTTTGTCATGCCTCCTAGTTTTTCAATTTCTGTAATTAATTTCCATGCTTTATTAGCTATATCCTCTGTAAGTTGCTCTAGGTGATAGCTACCTGCCCACGGGTCAATAGTTTTAGTAATGTGTGTTTCCTCTTGTAAATATAGTTGTGTGTTGCGTGCAATACGTGCTGAAAAATCGGTTGGTAAAGCAATTGCCTCATCTAGTGCATTGGTGTGAAGACTTTGTGTACCTCCAAAAGAAGCTGCCATCGCTTCAATAGTAGTCCTAGCTATATTATTAAAAGGGTCTTGAGCTGTTAATGACCACCCACTAGTTTGACTATGTGTTCTTAATGTTAGTGATTTTTGATTTTTAGGGTTAAACTTTTTTACTATTTTAGCCCATAGCATTCTTGCTGCGCGCATTTTGGCTATTTCTGTAAAATGATTCATTCCAATTCCCCAGAAAAAAGATAATCGAGGAGCAAATGTGTCAATATTCATACCTGCCTCTAGTCCTTTTTTAATGTATTCTAAGCCATTAGCTAAAGTGTACGCTAGTTCAATTTCAGGAGTAGCTCCGGCCTCTTGCATATGGTAGCCGGAAATTGAAATTGAATTATATTTAGGCATGTTTTTAGCAGTGAATTTAAATATATCAGCAATGATTCTCATGGAAGGGTCAGGAGGGTAAATATAGGTATTACGCACCATGAACTCCTTTAAAATATCATTTTGAATAGTTCCTGATAATAATTCTTGAGAAATACCTTGTTCTTCAGCGGCTACAATATAAAAAGCTAGAATAGGTAGTACAGCTCCGTTCATGGTCATTGAAACTGACATTTTATCTAGCGGAATTTTATTAAATAAAAGTTTCATGTCTTCAACTGTATCTATTGCAACACCAGCTTTTCCTACATCTCCTTGTACCCGTTCGTGGTCTGAGTCGTAACCACGATGGGTTGCTAGGTCAAAAGCGACAGAAAGACCTTTTTGACCAGCAGCTAAATTTTTTCTATAGAAAGCATTACTTTCCTCTGCGGTTGAAAACCCTGCGTACTGACGAATCGTCCAGGGTTTCTGGACGTACATCGTTGCGTATGGCCCTCGTAAATTGGGTACAATTCCAGCAACAAAATCTTCATGTTCTTTGTTTTTAACTTCAGATTTTTTATTTTGATTTAATCGTATGTTTGATACGTCTTTTCTACTCATTTTAGTTATTATCTACTCGTTTTCTAGGCGTTTTTGTTCTAGTTCTTCAGCTAATCTTTTTTGAATTATAGGTTGAATAAGTGTTTTTTCATTTCTAATTCTAATAAAAGGAAAAAGAGATAAATTATTTTTTATAATATCTTTTTCATTTTGAATTTTATTAGACCCTACTAAAACAAGCGATCCTGCGTTAAATTTAGCCTCTTCCTTAGCTGCGGATTCTCTTATTTTTCGCTGAATAATTCCTTCTTTTAGTTGTTTTAAAAAGCCACCACCTTTTTCGATTGTTTTAAAAATAACTAGAGCATTTTGTGCTAATTGTTGTGTAATAGCTTCAATATAATAGGTTCCATCAGCAAAATTTTGAGCATCAGAAAAACCACTTTCTTGTTGCAAAATTAGTAGTTGATTTCTAGCAATTCGTTCACCAAATTCATTAGGAAAATGAAAAAAATCATCATAAGAAATATTACTAACAGTATTAGCTCCTCCTAAAATAGCACTCATGCATTCGGAGGTTGTTCGAAGCATGTTTACATTATAGTCATATAATGTTTTGTTACGTAAGCTAGGTTGCACAAAAATGTGTGCTTTATTATTTTTAATATCGTATTCATTTAAAAGGGCGTCCCATAAAATTCTAAAAGCTCTAAGTTTTGCAATTTCAAAAAAATAATTACTTCCAACTGAAAAATTAAAATGTATTTGGTTGGCTATTTTATTTCCAAAATAATTTAAATATTCATTAGCATGAGCAAGTGTATAAGCTAATTGCTGTGTGTAATTTGCTCCTGCATTTTGATATATAGAAGTGTTAATACAAATGGTATTATCAACTTTAGTTACTATTTTTTTTAGTTCCTTAATACCGTTATTCGTAGGGTTAAACCAATTACCTGTGGTTGCTAGATTACCAATTAGATCAATATTAAAATAACATTTTTTAGTGTTTATAAAAGTAGCCAGTTTTATAATAAAATCAGCATCTAAAAATTTTAAATTAAAGTAGAAGGTTATATTTTTTGAGTTAATATTTTTTAAGAGTATTTTATAATTAAAGATTTTTTTTGCTTTAAACTCAATGGCTTTTGCACCTCTTTCTAAAGAGTCTATGGCAAAAATATTAGCTTTCTCAGTATCTTCAATATAAATAGATTGACAAATGGTAAATCCTTTTTTAGGGGTGTTTACTTCTGAGTGAGTTTGATCTTCTTTAGTATAAAAAGGTTTAACGATAATTCCTTCATCTGTTTTCCAAAGAAGAGTGTTGTTATAATCAGCACCTTTAAGAGCTACTTGAATTTTTTGTTTCCATTCAGCGGCACTAACTTTTTTAAATTCGTTAAATAAATAGTTACTCATTATTTTTGTATAGTATCAAATTCTATAATGTAAATATCTTCATTTTCCTTTTTCATCAAATATTTTTCACGTGCATAGCGTTCTAGTTGCGTAGTGTTTTGTAATTTCTTTATAGTTTGTTTGTCTTTTTCAATCTTGTTTTTGTGGTAGCTTATCCAAGTTTCTAGATCGTTGATTTCTTTATTGAATTCTCTATGTGTAAGGTAAGAATTTTCATCAAAAAAAAGCATCCATATTATAAATACACTTAAAATAATAACATAAATATTTGTTGCTATTTTAAAAGAAGTTTTGTTTTTTATTGACTTTAAACTCATGATTATATTTTATTGGTAATTAAAGTTCTAAAAATATCAACAGCAACTGTGTTCTGTTTATTGTTAGGTATGATAATATCAGCATATTTTTTTGATGGTTCAACAAATTGTTGATGCATTGGTTTGAGGGTGTTTTGGTATCTATTTAATGTTTCGTCTATATTTCTATCTCTTTCTTTTTTATCTCTGTAAATACGTCTTATTAATCGTTCATCAGCATCCGTATCAATGAAAATTTTTAAGTCAAAAAGTTTTCTTAATTCTACATTGTTAAAAATTAAAATCCCTTCAACAATTATAATTTTTTTAGGAGATATTTTTATTGATTTTTCAGCTCTGTTGTGTTTAATGAAAGAGTAGATGGGTTGCTTAATAGTTTTATTATTTTTTAAATTAGTTATATGAGAAATTAATAATTTAAAATCTATAGCGCTTGGATGATCAAAATTAATCTTTGCTCGTTCTTTGTAACTTAAGTTCTCTATTTTGTTGTAGTATGAGTCTTGAGGTATAATACATGCTTCATCTTGTGGCAGTTTGTTTATTATTTGGTTTGCAATGGTTGTTTTACCGCTTCCAGTGCCACCCGCTATACCTATTATAAATATATTTCTCATAATGAGTTGTTAAGATGAATGTATGAGCAAATTTAGGAAAATATGTGCATAAAAAAAGCGCTAACTTAAGTTAGCGCTTTTTATTTTGAGCCGATGGAGGGACTCGAACCCACGACCTGCTGATTACAAATCAGCTGCTCTAGCCAGCTGAGCTACATCGGCTTGTTTGCTTTAAAAGCGATGCAAATATATAATCTTTTTAGATTCTAGCAAATTTTTTTTGTTTTTTTTATGAGGTATACTTGTAATTAGTTTTTAATTTATTGTTTGTCAGTTTTTTATGTGGCTATTTTTTTAAAATAAAAATATGTTTTTATGTAAATTAATCAGATAAGACAAATATTTTAACAAATGTTAACTTTTATTTAGTCTCGAAAAAAAGGTTATAAGGTGTTTTAATATTAAAATTATTCAATTCTTTTTTAAGAAAGTGATTTTTGTTAGTAAATAATATAAAAACACAGGATAGGAAATTTTGGTTTTGAAAATAAAAAAGTTCTAGCACGTAGCTAGAACTTTTATCAAGAATAAATATTATTAAGAATAATATGTAAAACATATATTACTCAGTTTGTAACAACAAACATGTTAAAATATTATTTGTTGTTTTAATAAATTTATGCAGTTAAAGGTTTTCCTTTTAATCTTTTTTCAATTCGTTGTTTTACAACGGTTAGTCGTTTCATAGCATCCATTAAGGCAGTATCTTTTGTCTCTTTATATACTTCGTTTATTTCTAGTATTAAAGACTTTACTTCTCTTGATGCTAATATTCTATCACTAGTAGTAATAAATTTGAATTTTCTGTGTTCAAACTCGTCTGCTTTACTAATTAATTCTGAATTCATAAAATAGCTACTTATATTTAATTAAATTATCCTTTAGATCTTAGTTTGATTGTATGTAACAAAATAGTTAAAAACTAAAGTAAAATAGTTGACAAATATATATTATTCTTTTTGTTAACCTGTGATAAAACTATCAAATTGTTTTATTAGTATATAAATTTTCTTTATATAGTCAATGCAAAGCTAATAGGCTTTATTTTACTTGAAGATCTATTTTTAACAAGTTAAATATAGTATTTTTTTTAAAAAAAGCAAATTTATTAGTAGAACTTTAACATACCTTGTATATGGTGTTAATTAATAAAGTATTTGTATTTTTGGTCTTTAAGATATGTTGAGATGAAATAATTTAAAGTTATAGGTTGTAATGAGAGAGTTTTTATTAGTTGTTTTTATAGTAGCACTTCAATCATGTAATAGTCAGGAAAAGAGAAAGAATTTAGGTAATTCTAATTTTCAAAAAGAAATGAATTCGATATTCAAAGATGCTTCAAAATCGCCTTTAACAAAAAAGGGATTAAAAAGATTTAAGGAGTTAGATTTTTTCAACATTGATTCAACTTTTACAGTAGTTGCTAAAATAACTAAAACTCCTGATGCTCCTAATTTTCATTTTCCAACTACCACAGGAGACGTTGTTGTGTATGAAAATTACGGAATTGTATATTTTGTAATTAACAATAAGAATTTTAAATTGAATATTTATAAGGATAAGAATTCGACAGAATTATATACAAGTCATTTATTCTTGCCTTTTTTTGATAAAACCAACGGAATAACTACTTACGAAGGTGGTCGTTTTGTTGATGTTCTATTGACTGATGAAACTGAAGTAGGTACTATTATTATAGATTTTAATAAGGCTTACAATCCTTATTGCGCATATAGTAAACGGTATTCTTGTCCTATTACACCTAGAAGTAACTACTTAGATATAGCAATAAATGCAGGGGTAAAAGCATATAAAAATTAAGCGGTCAAATATTTTTATTAAATTATGTGTTGAGTTTGATAAAAAGTATTACTATGTATTTATTTTAAATTGAAAAACCTATTATGTCCTCATTTGATTCAATTTTCCTTTTTCTCCTTTTACTAGTAATAGTTTTTAGTGTACATATTTTTTGTGATATTTAATTATTTTTGATAGAAGTTATTTGATATATTTTCCAAGACCAAGCGATAAATAAAAATTGAAAAGGAACTCTAATTAAGGCTACCGTATGTGAACCAATAGCAGGAGTGGAAGAGAATATATCCCAAATATGAATGGGTAAAAATAAAATCATTAAACAAAATATTCCTAAAGCACCAAATTTTGCGTATTTCTTATTCATGAATAATAATATACCTAAACCAACCTCTAAAATTCCTGATAGATAAATAATCATCAAAGTGAAAGGTAAAAATGTAGGAACAAAAGGGGGGTAAAAATCGGATTTTATAAAATGTTGTACACCGCCAAATATCATAAATAGAGCTAGAAGTATTTTTAACACATTCCAAAATCGTTGTTTTTTTGTCATCATCATTTGAGTTTTATACTGTTTTTTTCTGTAAGATACAAAAAAGAATGATTATTCATTTTTGTATTAACGTTTTTGAAATCTGCTTTATTTTTTATAAATTTAAGTAAGAATATCGCTCTCAAATAGTTTATTTTTAAAATTGTTTTTAGAGGTTATTTTTTAAATTTAAAAAAATCAATAAAACGAATTAATGAAAAATCAGAAAAATCAGAAAAATTACGAAAATTTACAAGATACCCTTTCTTTTTTTAATATTGATTGTCATAACTCTTATTATATATCTTCGGGAAAATCAATTTTTAAATTTCCAGAAAATCCATTTCGCATGGATTATTACGCCTTTTGCATTTGCACAGATGGCGAAATTGATTTAGAAATTAATGCCATTAATTATAAAATAAGAAAGGGGAGTGTTTTTTGTTCTGCGCCTTCTACGATTGTCCATTTTTTAAATGCAAGTCCTAATTTTAAAATTCAAACCGTATTTTTTGAAAAGAATTTTTTACTGACCAATATTTCCGATCCGTTTATTATTGAAAAAATGGCGTTGTTTCAACAAAGTTCGTATTCGGTGTTGCATACATCGGAAGAAAATACGCAAAATTTATTGAAAATTATCAATACGATAAAAGAAAAAGAACAGCGTAAAGGTATATTTACCAATCAAATGATTCGTATTCTAATTTTTAATCTGCTTTTAGAAATTGCCGAAATTATCCAACAGAAAATACCAAATATAATAGCTTGTAAAGATGTAAAAACAACTATTTATCTGCGTTTTAATAAATTGGTACAAGAATGTATTTTAGAAGAGAAATCAGTTGGTTTTTATGCCAGTGAATTGTGTATTTCTAATAAATATTTAATCGAAATTACTAAGAAAAATGTTGGAAAAACACCACATCAAATTATTGAAGAAGCTTTGCTAAAAGAAGCGTTAGTTTTATTAGGAAATCCTGCTTTATCAATTTCTGAAATTGCGTATCAACTTCAATTTAATTCTATTTCGGCTTTTGGGCGATTTTTTAAACGTCAAACAACAAGTTCGCCATCTTCATACAGAAATACTAAAAAGTAAGAAACTATAATTTAAGGATACTATTGCTGAATTTTGGGATACAAGTTAATTTAAGGATAGTGGTAACTTTGGATAACAAAGAATTAAACACTCAATTAAATACTATCTGAAATGAAAAAAGACACTTCAAAATTTGACAAAGTATTAAATGTTTCTCCTTTTCTAGGAAAGGTAAATAACACTCCAGATGCGAGTAAAGATGTAGTTCATAATTCAAAAGATATCACGATGCCTCTTGCTGATTTAACAGGAAATTATCAGCGAAATAAAGGAATTCCATCAAAATTATTTAAAGATAGTAAAGTCTATATTGTAGGAAGTGGAATTGCAGGATTATCAGCGGCTTATTACTTTATTAGAGACGGACATTTTTCAGGAGAAAATATTGTTTTTTTAGATAAATTATCAGTAGAAGGCGGTTCGCTTGACGGTGCAGGAAATGCCGAAGAGGGTTATATTATCCGAGGTGGACGAGAAATGGAAATGACCTATGAAAATTTATGGGACATTTTTCAAGATATTCCAGCCCTTGAAATGCCCGCTCCTTATAGTGTTTTAGACGAATATCGTTTGTTAAATGACAACGACCCGAATTATTCAAAAGCGCGATTAATTCATAATAAAGGGGAAATTCAAGATTTTAGTAAATTTGGATTAGATAAAAAAGATCAACTTGCTATTGTAAAATTATTATTGAAAAAGAAAGAAGAATTAAACGATTTATCGATTGAAGATTATTTTAGTGAATCATTTTTACAAAGTAATTTTTGGTTTTTATGGCGAACGATGTTTGCTTTTGAAAACTGGCATAGTGTTTTAGAATGTAAATTATATATGCACCGATTTTTACATACTATTGATGGTATGAAAGATTTATCGTGCTTGGTTTTTCCGAAATACAATCAATATGATACGTTTGTAAAACCCTTAACCGAACATTTAAAATCGAAAGGCGTAACCATTCAGCTTGATACGCTTGTAAAAGATTTAGACATCCGAATTAATACCAAAGGCAAAGTTGTACAAGGAATTATCACCGAACAAAACGGTAAAGATGTGGTTATTCCAGTAACAAAAAACGATTACGTAATTGTTACTATAGGTTCTATGACCGAAGATACGTCATATGGAACGAACACAAAACCAGCGATTGAAACTATTGATAATAGTCAAAGCGGAAAAAGTAACGGTTGGAAATTATGGAAAAATTTAGCTGCTAAATCGCCTGATTTTGGAAAACCAGAAAAGTTTTGTGGAAATATAGAAAAATCGGCTTGGCAATCGGCAACTTTAACGTGTCGCCCTTCGGATTTAACTGAAAAATTTAAAGAATATTGTGTAAACGATCCGTATTCAGGAAAGGCAGCCACAGGAGGAATTGTAACCATTACCGATTCTAATTGGTTGATGAGTTTTACCATTAATCGCCAACCGCATTATCCAACGCAACCCGATGATATTTTAGTGGTTTGGTTGTATGCTTTATATATTGATAAAGAAGGAAATCATATTAAAAAACTGATGCCTGCATGTACAGGAAATGAAATTTTATCAGAATTATGTTTTCATTTAGGTTTAGAAAATAGACTTGAAAATGTGATAGAAAACACGATTGTTCGCACTGCTTTTATGCCGTACATTACATCAATGTTTTTGCCTAGAGCTACTGGCGATAGACCTCAAATTGTGCCTAACGGATGTGAAAATTTAGGACTTGTCGGGCAATTTGTAGAAACGAATAATGATGTTGTTTTCACTGTAGAATCATCAGTAAGAACGGCAAGAACAGCGGTTTATAAATTAATAAATTCAAACAAACAAGTGCCAGATATTGCTTCAACTCAATATGATATTCGTCAAATATTAAAAGCGACGAAAGCTTTAAATGACAACAAGCTTTTTCCTGGAGAACGTATTTTAAAACGCGTGTTAAAAAACACTTATTTTGAACATATTTTACCAATTGATGTTGAAGAAGCACCAGAAGAACATAATGAATCTTTTATTGCAGAACAATTTGAAAAGTTACAAGATTGGGCAAAAAATCTTTAATTAATCTTTAATTAATTTTTAATTGATTATTGAATTAATAATAAAACTCATAATTAAAAAATAAAGGGATTTGTAATTTCTTAAATCTCTTTATTATATTTTGTTAGAGTTTTTTTTAAAAAAGTTTTTATAACAGGAAATCGAAAATCGAATTTGTCAAACTGAATTTAGTTCAGTTTCTCATTCTGATTTGCCAGTTTTGTGTGATGCTGAAATAAATTTAGCATAATGATACACTGGATTTTATCAAATTTTTAAAAAAATACATAAGATGAATTACAAAAATATTACTGTAGCAGGAAGTGGCGTTTTAGGCTATCAAATAGCATTTCAAGCAGCTTTTCATAATTTTAACGTAACGGTTTATGATATTAATGACGAAATGTTAGCGAAGGCAAAAGCTAAATTTCCAAAAATGTGTGAAGCTTTTAAAAGAGATTTAAATGCTTCGGATGCTGATTTAGCTGTTGCTTTTGATAATTTAAAATACAGTTCAAATTTAGTAGATGCCGTAAAAGATGCCGATTTATTAATTGAAGCTGTTCCAGAAAACCCAGCTATTAAAATAGATTTTTATACAAAACTGGCAAAAGTTGCTATTGAAAAAACGGTATTTACTACCAATTCATCAACACTTTTACCGAGTCAGTTTGCTGAGGTTACTGGTCGTCCTTCTAAATTTTTGGCACTTCATTTTGCTAATGATATTTGGAGAAATAATACCGCCGAAATTATGGGACATTTAGGTACAAATCCTGAAATATTTAACGATGTGGTTGCTTTTGCAAAAGCAATCGGAATGTTGGCGTTGCCTTTACATAAAGAACAACCAGGTTATATTTTAAACTCGTTATTAGTGCCACTTTTAACAGCAGCAACAACGCTTTTAGTAAAAGAAGTTGCTGAGCCTCAAACTATCGATAAAACATGGATGAAAGCAACAGGTGCTCCAATTGGTCCTTTTGCAATTTTAGATATTGTTGGTATTAATACGGTGTATAATATTAATAAGATGGCTTCTGAAAAATCAAAAGATCCGTTTAAAATTAAAATGACTGCTTATTTAAAAGAACATTTTGTAGATACCAATAAATTAGGTGTTTCAACAGGCGAAGGTTTTTATAAATATCCGAACCCTGCGTATAAAAAGGATGATTTTTTAAGTTAAGTGTGAAATTATAATAATGTATAGCAGGTAAACGAATTAATAGTGAGTAGTTTTTTACTTCGGATGTTTTTTACAAGGATACAAACTGTTTTGTGTACTGGTAAAAAGTCAGTAAAAATGCCTAGCCCCGATTGAAGCAATTGTTTGAGCTCTTTTTTATTTTTCTTTTGAAAAAATAAAAAAAGCGAGTGCGGAAAGCGGGAAATTGCTTCAAATTATTTTTTAAAATCTTTTTTTGATAAAAAAACTAGCAATAGTTTTCTGATTTAAAAGAACTGTTATTTCCTCTAAAAACCTATCACTATTTTTAAAAATGGTGATAGGTTTTTATTCCAAAAAAAACATCTTTTATTTTGATGGTGGATTTAAGCCTTCTTTATTATCTTTTTTGATGGCTTTTTTTAAAGAATTTAAAAGTGTTTTTCGAACTTTTAATTTAGTTTTGTAGTGTGCTTTTTGGTTTAATTTCGTGAACATTTCAGCAATTTTAATGGCTGTAGGTAATAAATGATTTTCAGGAACTACTTTATCTAAAAAACCAGCTGTAATAGCTCGTTCTGGCGAATACATTTCTGCATTATTCACACTGCGATTTAAATAGTTAGGCGTTAAGCGACCTTTGGCAATTTCAATACCTGCATTGTGCATGGTCATTCCTATGATAACTTCGTTAAGACCTATTTTAAAATCGCCTTCTGCTCCTAATCTGTAATCGGCAGAAAGCAATAAAAATGCACCTTTTGCAATGGCATGACCTGTACATGCTACAATTATCGGATAAGGAAATGATAACATTCTGTGCGATAATTTTGAACCTTTAGTAACCAATTCTAAGGCTGATTCAGCTGATGCAGTCATGCTTTTTAAATCGTATCCAGCAGAAAAAATGCCTGATTGTCCTGTTAAAATGACTACTTTTTTATCTTGTTCAACTTTGTCTAATAATTGGTTTAACGAATCAATTACTTCGTGAGATATGGCGTTTACTTTTCCGTTATTAAGCGTAATAATTGCGTAATTTTCTTCGGATGTATATTGAGTTAATTCATTCATCATTTAAATAAATTTAGTTAGAAATATTCCTGTAAAAACAGCTAAAAATCCTACGATAAAACTTGCAATTGTGTAAAAGACAAATGTTGTGAAGTCACCAGCTTTTAAAAAAACATGATTTTCATAAGCAAATGTTGAAAATGTTGTAAAACCACCACAAAAACCTGTTGCGAGTAATAATGTATAGTTTTGATTTAATGCTTCATTTTTTGCAGCAAAACCCAAAATAAACCCAATAAGTAAACTTCCTAAAATATTTGCGGTAAAAGTACCATACGGAATTCCTGTTTGTTGATTATTTAAAAGTTTTCCTATTAAAAATCGTAAAACACTTCCAAAGCCACCTCCTATAAAAACGAGTACTAATTGTTTCATATTGTTGCTAAAGTAAGAAAACCTCACTGAAATAGCGAGGTTTTGTGTTTTAAAAATTTATGATATTGTTGTTTTAATTATTTTAAAATAACATCTTCAGCATCTGTCCAATTCCATTTACCTACAATAATTCCTTTTTCAACAGTAACAATTCCTGGGTTTGCTCTGATAACTGTTTTCAATGCAGTTTCATCACAAAAACCAAAAGTATATGGAAGGTTAAATTCTTTTTGAGTAGCGGCTAAATCTTCAATATAAGAAGCTGTTAAGACATAAATTTTATAACCTTTTGCCTTTGCATCCGCAGCTGCTTTTGATACTGCCGCAATTCCTTCTTTTTCAGTTTTATCAAAATTATACATTAAAACAAGCATTGCTTTTTCTTTAGCCAGCATGCTTTCTAATTGATCACCATCATCATCAGTTTCAATCATAAAATCATGAATTGGTGGTACGTCATCACCTCCTTCTTGGTACTTCATACCTTCAGAAATATTAGTACCTATAGCGTAAGCTCTAAAATCAATAATAGGTAAATGATTTAAAACATGATATACAATTATGAGTGAAAATAATAAAGATGTATAGGTTATTACAGTGCTTATTTTGTTAGATATTAAAGGTTTAATGTATTTTAATCCTACAATTAAAATAATAATAAAAATCATAAAAACTACGTTTTTATAAAAAGTTTCTTTAGGAGTTAATTTCAACGCATCTCCAAAGCAGCCACAATCAGTTACTTTATTGTAAGTGTACGAGTACCATGTTAAAAATAAGAAAACTAAATTTAAACTAAATAAACTCCATACGGTAAGTTTAGGTTTGTAGCCAACTAAAAGCATTACTCCTAAAACCAATTCAACAACGATTAAAAGAATTGAAAAGGGTAGGGTATAAGGAATTAAAAATTCCATGTTTAATACACCTTCACTAAAGTATTCTTGAAACTTGTATTGAGAACCTATAGGGTCAACAAGTTTTACAAATCCTGAGTAAATAAATAAAAGGCCTACTAATATTCTTGAAACATGTGTTAAAAGTTTTAATATCATTTTTTAAGGTTTAAGTTTAACTGTTTGATTCCGAGTAATGAATCAATGCAAAAATAGCATAATTTATTATGTCTTGGTAATTTGCGTCAATTCCTTCAGAGACTAAAGTTTTTCCTCTGTTGTTTTCAATTTGTTTTACGCGAAGTAATTTTTGAAGAATTAAATCTGTTAAAGATGAAACTCTCATTTCTCTCCAAGCCTCACCATAATCATGATTTTTATTTTCCATCAATTGTTTAGTGATTTTTATATGTTTATCATATAAATAGATGGCTTTTTCTGAAGTTAAGTCGGGTTTTTCAACAACGTCTAATTCTAATTGAACGAGTGCCATGATGGCGTAATTAATAATGCCAATAAATTCTGATTTTTCACTTTCATCTACTTTTTGTTCGGTGTTTTCTTGTAATTGACGGATACGTTGTGCTTTAATGAAAAGCTGATCTGTTAATGATGTAAGTCTTAAAATTCTCCAAGCACAGCCATAATCGCTCATCTTTTTAATAAACAAATTCTTACATTCTTCTACTACAATATCGTATTGTTTGGAGGTTTTTTGCATTTTATTTTTTAATAAGTAATCTTTCAAAAGTAATAAATATTACAGCTATTTCTTGTATTTTTACTTTTAAAATTTAAGATTTAGAATTTATACTTAATAATGATGACAATTAATTGCAACGGAAATTTAATAGACCTTGCCACTCCTAAAGTAATGGGGATTTTAAATATTACGCCCGATTCTTTTTTTGATGGAGGAAAATATAAGCATGAAAAAGATATTTTAAATCAAACAAAAAAGATGTTAGATGAAGGGGCTACTTTTATTGATGTTGGTGCGTATTCCTCAAAGCCGAATGCAAAAAAAATATCTGAAGCCGAAGAGTTAATGCGAATTATTCCTGTAATAAAATTGTTAAATAAGCATTTTCCTGAAATTATAATTTCAGTTGATACCTTTAGAAGTAATGTAGCAAAAGAGTCAATAAACACCGGAGCATCTATTATTAATGATATTTCTGGTGGTGTTTTAGATGCTAAAATGTTTGCTACAGTTGCAGCCTTACAAGTACCATATATTATAATGCATATGCAGGGAACACCTCAAAATATGCAGTTAAATCCTGTATATGATGATGTAGTAAAAGAAGTAATAGCTTTTTTTTCGATACAATTATATAAACTTCGTGAGTTTAAGGTAAATGATATTATTGTAGATGTTGGTTTTGGTTTTGGAAAAACAACGACTCATAATTATGAATTGTTAAAAAAACTAGCATTATTCAAAAGTTTAGGGGTGCCTATTTTAACAGGTGTTTCTAGAAAATCAATGTTGTATGAAGTTTTAGATATTTTGCCAGAAAAAGCATTAAACGCAACTACAGTAGCAAATACAATAGCTTTGTTAAATGGAACTAATATTTTAAGAGTTCATGATGTAAAGGAGGCTGTTGAAGCAATAAGTATTGTAAATAAATTATAATAATATTAACTAAAATTATAAAGTAATTAATGAATTTAAATTTTATTGATTTTTCGTTCCTAGATGTTCTTGATATTATTTTAGTAGCAGTATTATTATTTTATATATATAAGTTATTGAAAGGAACAGTAGCTGTTAATATTGTAATAGGAATTACCTTAATTTTTTTAATATGGAAAATAACACAAGCATTGCATATGGAAATGTTAAGTGGTATTTTAGGTTATTTATTATCAGGAGGTGTTATTGCTTTAATTATTGTATTTCAACAAGAAATTAGAAAATTTTTATTAATGATAGGAACAACTAATTTTTCTACAAAAAGAGGTTTTTTAAATCAATTAAAATTTTTAAAAAAAGAAAATACATTAGATGTTGATATTGAGATAATTATAAGAGCTTGTGTTAGTATGTCAAAAACTAAAACAGGAGCTTTATTAGTTATAGAAAAAACGAATAATCTTGATTTTTTAATAAATACAGGTGATCAAATGAATGCATCTGTAAATGAAGCTATTTTAGAAAGTATTTTTTACAAAAACAGTCCGCTCCATGATGGAGCAACGGTAATACGTGATAATTTTATTATTGCAACACGTGTAATTTTGCCCGTTTCAACTAGTAGTAAAATACCTGCCCGTTTTGGGTTAAGGCATAGAGCAGCTATTGGAGTTACTGAAAAAACAGATGCTATTTGTTTATTAGTTTCAGAGGAAACAGGAGAAATATCGTATATAAATAATGGAGAGTTTGTTTTATATGAAACGATAGATGATTTATTAGATAAATTGCAAAATGATTTAATTACAGCTTAACTGAACTTGATTTAAAATTGTTAAAGTGTAGTTTTTAAGTAAAAAAAGCTCGCTATTGCGAGCTTTTAATTTTTATAAAAGGCTAAAATTATTTAGCAGGAGCCATTTTAGATTGAATAGCGCTCATTACTGAGTTAAATTTCTTTTTTCCTTCAGCATCTAAAGAAGAAACTATTTTTTTTCCTTCAGCAGCTAATTCAGCACCCTTTTTAGCTAAGCTTGCATTTTTTACTACATCTCCTTTAGCAGCTATATAGTCATTAGCGTACTCAGAGTAAGAACTTAAGTACTCACCAACTTTAGCATCTTTAAACTCAGGAATTGAAACTCCAGAAATTTTAGATTTAACAGCTTCAACAGCATCTTTAGCACCTTCAGCAACTTTATTAGCAGCATCTTCAGCACCTTCAGCAACACTTTCAGCAGCGTCTTCAACACCTTCAGCAACACTTTCAGCAGCATCAGAAGTAGCATTTACAGCTTTAGTTGCAGCATTAGAGGTAGCATCAGCAGCATTGTTAGCAGCTTCAACAGTTGCATCTTTAGCGTCTTTAGCTTTTTCTTTAGCTTTTTCACAAGAAGTTGCTAATAAAGTACCTGCAACACACATAGTTAAAATTACTTTTTTCATCGTTTTATGATTTTTTTAGTTTATAGATTGATAAGCGCAAATGTATTGCATTGAGCGTTCTAAACAAATTATTTAAGAAGTAATTTCTGTTTTAAATTGTTTTTTATATAAATTTTTGTAATAGCCACCTTCTTTCTTTAATAACTCTGTATGGTTTCCTTCTTCAACAATTTTACCTTTATCCATAACAATAATAGTATCTGCTTTTTTAATGGTCGCTAACCTATGTGCAATTACTATCGATGTTCGGTTTTTAGTAATTTTATCTGTCGCAAACTGAATCATTTTTTCAGAGCTCGAATCAATAGAAGACGTTGCTTCGTCTAGGATTAAAATATTTGGATTACTAACATAGGCTCGTAAAAAGGCTATTAATTGTCGTTGTCCTGATGACAGCATTCCTCCTCGTTCTTTTACATTATAGTCATAATTATTGGGTAAGCTCATAATAAATTGGTGAATACCAATTTGTTTAGCCGCTTTTTTAACCTCTTCTAAAGTAATGTTTTCATTTTTTAAAGAAATATTATTAAAAATAGTATCAGAAAACAAAAATACATCTTGTAAAACTACTGCAATTTTTTCACGTAAAGCATTAATTTCGTAATCTTCAACAGGTATGTTATCTAAATAAATAGCCCCACTATCTATTTCGTAAAAACGATTTATTAAATTAATTATAGTTGATTTACCAGCACCTGTAGCTCCAACAATAGCTATTGTTTTGCCTTTTTCAACATTGAAAGTAATTCCTTTTAAAATTTCTTCTCCTTTTATATAGCTAAAGTGTACATTTTTAAAAGCTATATTTCCCTGTAATGCATTAGTAGTAATTTTACCGCTTTTGGTAATAGAGCTTGAGGTATCAATTATGTTGAAAACACGTTCACCAGCAACGATTCCCATTTGAAGTTGGTTAAACTTATCAGCAATTTGTCGAAGAGGTCTAAATAACATTTGTGCCATTTTTATAAAACCAATAATAGCACCAACAGATACTGTATTGTCGTTAATAACTTGTAAGCCACCATACCAAACAATTAATCCAATAGCAATGGATGATAATATTTCCGCAATTGGAAAAAAAATAGAATAGTACCAAACAGTTTTAATGTGAGCCTTTTTATGTTTTTCGTTAATTTCAATAAAGTTTTTATATTCTATTTTTTCACGATTAAAAAGTTGTACAATTTTCATTCCAGTAACTCTTTCTTGTACAAATCCGTTAAGGTTTGCTACTTGGTTACGAACATCTTGAAAGGTTGATTTTATAGCTATTTGAAATAGTTTTGTAGCATAAATTAAAATAGGTAAAGTAGCTAATGCTATAATAGCAAGTTTCCAGTTGGTATAAAACATTACAATTATTACGATAATCATTTTTAATATATCACTAAAAATCATAAAAACACCTTGTGTAAAGAAGTTAGCAATTGTTTCAATATCTGAAACAACTCTTGTAACCATTTTACCAACTGATGAATTATCAAAATAACTCATTTTAAAAGACATTATTTTTCTAAAAGTCTTAGTTCTAATATCTCTAATAATATGTTGCCCAACCCAGTTAGCGTAATAAATAAAGCTAAATTGAAAAAACACCTGAATTACTAATGCTACTAGCATTGCTATAGTAAAATATAATAAGCGTGTTAAATCTTTGTGAGTAACAAAATCATCAATAGCCCTCATTAAAATAATAGGGCTTAATACTGCAAATACAGCTAAAAGTATGGTTGAACTTGCGGCTATAATAAATTGTGCTCGATATTTTTTTGCAAAACTCATAAGTCTAACAAAAATTTTAATATCAAATGCTTTTCCTGTTGTTTTACTCACTATATATATATATATATATGCTACTTTTGTTAAAAATAAACCCTTTGCAGGTACTGATGTTCCTGCATTACTCCTGTTTTTACTTGCTATGATTTTTCTAAAATCATCTAACGTAATTTTACCAATTCCAATATCAATTAAAGTACCAACAACAGCTCTAACCATGTTTCTTAAAAAGCGATTTGCACTAATATGAAAAGTTAAATCATTGCCATTTAATACCCATAGGGCGTTAGTCACTGTGCAATTAAAGGTATGAACATCTGATTTTACTTTAGAAAAACATTCAAAATCTTCATATTCGTATAAAATAGCCGCCGCTTGGTTCATTAAATCAATATTTAATTTTTGATTGTATAATTGCCAAGAAGTATCAAGTAAAAACGGATTTCTACCAATCCAAATTTTATATTCATAACTCCTACTAGTTGCATCAAACCTAGCATGTGCCGTATTATGCATTAGTTTAGTATTAAAAATAACAATGTCATCAGGTAAAAGGGCATTTAATCTAAAAGCAAAGTTATTAGCTAAAACAATATTAGTATCAAAATGAGCAAACATTTGTAAAGCATGCACTCCTGCATCTGTTCTGCCAGCACCTGTTATAGTTATGTTTTCTCTTAAAATAGTACTAATTGCGCTATTTATTTTTTCTTGTACAGAAATAGCATCAGGCTGTATTTGCCAGCCATGATAGTTTTTTCCATTATATGCTAACTCAATAAAATATCTCAAAAAACATGAAATTTAAAAGGCTAATTTATGAAATATTAGCTTGACTTATATGGCTATCTAAAATTAATACATTTACACTGTTTTAAAAAATAAAGGCGAAAAACACATGGAAATATGAAATTGTTATTTTAGTAAATTATTTTTAAAACTATTTCCCGCTTTACGCACTCGCTTTTTTTTGAAGAAAAATCAAAATAAAGAGCTCAAGTAAATGCTTCAATCGGGGCTATGCTGTTTTTTGTAAATTAGTGTCTGTAATATATATAGTCAAGTATATTAACAAAGTATTTAGTAATTTTACCAAAATGAAAAAAATACTACTACTCTCCGATACGCATGGTTATATTGACGAGCAGATATTAAAATTTGTAAAACAAGCTGATGAGGTTTGGCATGCAGGTGATATTGGTGATTTAAAAGTAACAGACACTTTAAAACAACACAAGCCTTTGCGAGCTGTTTACGGAAATATTGATGATGCAGATGCTAGAGCAGAGTTTCCGTTAGATAATAAATTTATTCTAGAAGGTGTTTCGGTATGGGTAACTCATATAGGTGGATATCCAAGTGCTTATAAACAAAGAGTGAGAGAGGTATTAAAAATAACCCCTCCAAAAATATTTATTACTGGTCATTCACATATTTTAAAGGTTCAATACGATCAAAAATTTAATTTACTTCATTTAAATCCAGGTGCCGCAGGAAAACATGGATTTCATAAAGTAAGAACAATGCTTCGTTTTAAGTTAAATAAAGGAGAGATTATGGATATGGAAGTTATAGAATTGGCAAAAAGATAAAAAAATTATTTTTGAATAGGAATAATTATGCAAATTTTAGTTCCTTTATTTATTTTAGAATCAATAGAAATTGTTCCTTTCATCATTTCAATTCGAGCCTGAATTTGGTTTAAGCCAATACCTTTATTATGAGAAGATGACGAGGTAGTAAAGCCTACCCCATCATCATAAACAAGAGTAGTTAGTTGATTTTTTTCTTGTTTTAGTATTATTTGTGCATAATTAGCTTTACTGTGTTTTAAAATATTATTAGCAAGTTCTTGAATAATGTTAAATATTTTTATTTCAAATTCTTGATTATATCGGTGAATGTTTTGGGCAGAAACATCAAAGTTTAATTGACTATTTGAATATTTTTTAGCAATATCTTTTAAAGCATACTCTAGGCCAAATTTCAATAATATAGATGAGATTAAGTTATGTGATAAGTCTCTGACTTTTTCAGCAGCCTCAAGTATAATGGATTGAGTTTTTTCGATTTCTATAGGAGGAGGGGTGCTTTTAAATTGTTTTTTGGTGGCACTTAAATGCATATTTGCAGACGATAGTAAAGCACTTACGCTATCGTGTAAAATTTCAGCTATTTGTTTTCGTTCAGATTCTTTAGCATCTATTGTTGCGTTTAATATTTTTGTATTTGTATCTGATTTTAGTTTTTCAATACTTTGTAATTGTTTTAAATTATTTTCAGATAATACTAATTGTAAGTTTTGTTGCCTTAATTTATAATTATAAATTATAAAACCAGATATTATGATTACTAATAAACTTAAGGCACCAAAGAGTAGGGTGGTTTTATTATCTTTAGCTTCTATTAATTTTCTTTGTTCTGTAATTAAATTTATTTTCTGTTGCTCTAGGTTTTCTTTATGTTTTACAGTTATTTCTTCAATTATTTTTCTTATTTCTTTATCTCTTTGGCTATCTTCTATTTCATATGATAATTCTTGATAATCATACGCTTTATAATCTTTTAAATTTCTCATAGCCCAAGCTAAATTATAGTATAAATTAGTTTTTATTTTTATAGACTCTTGACTATTATCATCCCTAATCAAATCAAGGCCTTTGTTGTAGTATTTTTTAGCTTCGATATAATTTTTTGAAGATAAATATATACTACCTAAGTTGCTAAAAGATCTAGAAAGGTTTTTATTGTCTTTTGTTTTTATATATATATTGATGGATTTTTTTGCAAATTCTTTTGCTATTTCAAAGAGTGAATCTTGTGAATATATAGCCGATAAATTGTAAAAGGATACAGCTTTAAATTTATTAGATTTTTCGTTTAATAAATTAATTTGTTCTATTTTATCATAAAATATAATAGCAGTATCTTTATATTGATTAAAGTATGTTTTATTTTTAGTTAATTCAATGTTATGTAATTTTTGATAAGTTGCACCTATCTGCAAAAAAGTTTTAGCATAAAACAGGTTTATAGAATCTTTATTTATAAGTTTTAGTTCTACTAAATTTGATTTGTCTTTATTGAATAGTTTTAGAGCAATTTTATAGTACTTTATAGCTTTCTTGTAGTTGGAAGTTTTTTTATAAATATCGGCAATTAGTATTGCTGATAAATATTGATTGCATTCATTGTAAAGAGATAGTGATCTTTTTAAAGCTCTTTTGTATTTTCTTTCTTTATAGTAATTTAGAGAAATTAGATATTCTTTATTTATAGAATCTTTTCTTTTTTTTTCTGTTTTATTTTTTTCTTTACTTAGTTTGTCAAATATATTATTTGTAGAAAAAATATTTAAGATGGTAAATAAAAGAATTAAAAAAGATATTTTTTTTATGTACAGCATTAATTAAGAATTAAGCTTCATCAGCTCCACCAATTATAAACCTAGGCTTTCTAGGAGCTCCTGTAGGTCCTTTAATTTTTTCAGAATATTTATGATTAACAAAATCTACTTTTAATAAACCATCTTCTGATAAAATATTTATAATTCTTGAAAAATCTTTTTGTTTAGCTCTTCCTTTAGATAAATGAACCTCATAAGTTTCAATATTTTTATTATAAATAAACTTTGTGATAACGTTATCATTTACTTTAAAATTAAGTAAAAAAGTATCGTCTTCATTTTTAGTTATACTATATGAATTTAAAAATTCTGTTATATTTGTTCTTGAAAAGGTGTTATTTTCATCTTCAATAGTTATTTGTGTGCGCTTACCTTTGTTTTCATCTAGAAAACCAATTTTTAATAGTTCTTTTTCTATAATAAAGCTATTACTATGACTTTTTTTAGTTTTATAATTAGCTTCTGTTAAAATTATTTCGTTAGATTGATTACTATTTTTAATAGTGATTACATCTGTATTTTTTGTGGTGTTAAAATCAATAGAGTATTTACCTTTACTATCTCTATGAAGAGTGTATGATAATAATAATTGATCGTTAGAGGTAGTTACTTGAGAATCATCAGAAGAGCATGATGTAATAATAAAACATAAAGCTAACAAGAGAGGTGTTATTTTTTTCATGATTTTAATTTTATTAGTTACTAATATTTTTTATGTAAATTTAGTGTTGTTAAGTAGATAATAGCGATATACTTTGTATAGGTTAGGGGTATTTTCTTTGTTTCGGGGGATTTAAGAAAATTATTTGAAGGGTTTTTCTATACAATATTGTTTTTTACAGCGTACATCGCTAAACCTACTACATTTTTTACTTTTAATTTTTTATATAAATTTTTTCGATATGTTTCAACAGTCTTAATACTAACTAATAAATGTGCTGCTATTTCATTTGAACTTTTTTCTAAGGCTATTTGTTTTAATACCTCAATTTCTCTTTCACTTAAATCGTTATGATTAATATTATTTTCCTCTATTTTAGATTCTGAAACATAAAGCTCTAATAATCTGCTTTTAACATCGTTGCTAAAATACTGTACACCATTATTAACACTTTTTATAGCATCAATAATATGATCACTAGCACAGCTTTTATCAATAAAACCATTTGCTCCTAATAATATCATTTCTTGTACTAGTTTAGTGTCACTTAAGCTAGATAGAATTATTGTTTTAATTTTTAAATTACGTTTCTTAAATGCTTTTAAAACTTCTATACCATCCATTTCAGGCATGTTGATGTCTAAAACAAGTACATCAGCTTTTTTGTTTATAGCCCAGTCTAAAACTTGCTTTCCTGTTAAAGAATATCCTTCTATTTCAAGACTGTCCTCTGTGTTTAGTAGAGCGATAACACCATCTATTAATATTTTATGATCATCAGCTATATGAACTTTAATTTTATTAGTCATCGTTATTACATTTACAAAATTATAGTATAAAAATAGTTTGTACAATACCCAATAACCCTAATTGTTTATTAGGGTTAACCCTACTTCATTAGGGTTAACCCTAAATTCTTTAACATTTTTTTAACGTTTTTAACAGAGTAGAGTGTATAGCAAAAATAAAAAACCGAGATGTAATCTCGGTTTTTTTTCGCACTAAATATACTAAGATATTAGGTTTTATCGTAATCTATCTGCAGATTTTACAAGATCTTCATCCTTTTTAATGGCTTTATTTGCTAAAACTAATAGCAAAATAACAATAACAGGAAAAAACATCCCAATACCTTTCTTTGAAACCGAGGCTTCTCCAGATAATGTTAGTGATAGATATATTAATATGCCTAATAAAAGAAGGTTTATCAATATGTTTAATCGCCCTAGAACAAATTGTAATTTTCTTTTTTTAAATAAAAATAAGGTTACTATTGATAATAAGGCTGAAATAAAAAATAATAAAGGACAAACTTTTTCTAATAAAGTATTTCCTGATAATAAATCTATTGCATATATAACACTGCTGCTTTTTACATTAGTCCAAAGGCTAAAAATAAAAGTCAATGCTCCAGAAATAATTCCTGCAATTAATAGGTATATAGATTGTTTTCTTTGTATCATTTTTTATAATAGGTAGCAAATGTAATATTTATTTTTTTAAAAAGAAATATTACAAGTTGAATTTTTTATATATATTTGTCAAATAAGTAACTACACAAATAATAACTAAATAGTTCCTATTACGGTTATAATCAAATAAAATTTAAATACATTTAAATCCTTTTCTTAAAAGGACTATATAACTTAATCATTTTACGAATGCTCGAGATTTCGGAATTAAAAACTAAAAAATTAATAGATTTACAGGCTATTGCAAAAACTATAGGTTTAACAAAAGTAAGTCAGTTAAAAAAATTAGATTTAGTTTATAAAATTTTAGACGCACAAGCTGAGGCTAGTGCAAATGAAGCTAAACTAGTAGCTGAAAAACCTAAAAGAAAAAGAATAGATAAAATAGAAGAAACCAAAAAGCAATCTAAAGAAAAAGTAGCTGTGGTCAAGGAAGCTGAATTTAAGGAGGAAAGAAAGGATTCTGTTGTGAAATTTGACGAAAATAAGGTTAAAGAAGTACGTTTTACAGATGGTGATCAAAGTGAAAAAGAAGGCGGTGAAAAAGAAGCTGGTCCAAAAGTAAGTATCAAAAAAAATACAATTACAGTAAAGGAGGTAAGTGAAGATAAACCACTTCTAACAACTAAAAAAACAGTACCAAGGCCTCGTCCAAGAGCACAAGTAGAAGCGAAAAAAAAGGTTTTAAACCCTAGGGTTAATGTAGATGTAAAAAAGCCAGTACCTCGATCTCGACCTCAAACCGAAAACACCAAAAAGCCAGTACATAAAAACCAAAATACTAATAAATCACCAAATAAAAGTGGGAATAAATATAGAGATCCTGATTTTGAATTTGATGGGATTATTGAAAGTGAAGGCGTGTTAGAAATGATGCCAGATGGTTATGGTTTTTTGAGGTCATCAGACTATAATTATTTATCATCACCTGATGATATTTATGTATCTCAATCTCAAATAAAATTATTTGGATTAAAAACAGGTGATACTGTGCTTGGTAATGTACGTCCTCCCAAAGAAGGTGAAAAATATTTTCCTTTAATAAGAGTATCTAAAATAAATGGATTAAATCCAAATATTGTTCGTGATCGTGTTTCATTTGAACATTTAACACCTTTGTTTTCAGATGAAAAATTTAATCTTGCAGAAAAAGGAAGTTCATTATCTACTAGAATTATTGATATATTTTCACCAATAGGTAAGGGGCAACGTGGTATGATTGTGTCACAACCCAAAACAGGTAAAACAATGTTGTTAAAGGATGTTGCAAATGCAATTGCAGCAAATCATCCAGAAGTATATCAGATTGTTTTATTAATTGATGAAAGACCAGAGGAAGTTACAGATATGAAACGTAACGTTCGTGGTGAGGTTGTTGCTTCTACTTTTGATGAGCCAGCCGATAAACATGTACGTGTTGCAAATATTGTTTTAGAAAAAGCAAAACGCTTGGTAGAGTGTGGTCATGACGTAGTAATTTTATTAGATTCTATAACACGTTTAGCACGTGCCTACAATACTGTTGCTCCAGCCTCAGGTAAAATATTATCAGGTGGTATTGATGCAAACGCGTTACACAAGCCAAAACGTTTCTTTGGGGCGGCTCGTAATATTGAAAACGGAGGATCATTAACAATTATAGCGACTGCACTTACTGAAACTGGTTCGAAAATGGATGAAGTTATCTTTGAGGAATTTAAAGGTACTGGTAACATGGAGTTACAGTTAGATCGTAATATTTCTAACCGTAGAATTTACCCAGCTATCGATTTAATTAAATCAAGTACACGTCGTGATGATTTATTATTAGATGAGAAAACGGTACAACGCATGTGGGTATTACGTAAATACTTAGCAGATATGAATCCTGTTGAAGCAATGACGTTTATTAATGATAGAATTAAGTTTTCTAAAAATAACGAAGAGTTTTTAATTTCTATGAACGGATAGTTTACTGAAATATAAGTTATAAAAAATCCCGCTGTAAAGCGGGATTTTTCTATTTAGGAACAATAATTTGATTTAAAGGAACATCAAATTCATGAGTGTCTTCTATTTTTTTTATTGGAGGAAAAAAATTAAGTCCAATAGTTTTTGTGCCTTTTTTACAATCTGCCAAAAATCGATCATAAAATCCTTTACCGTAGCCAACTCGGTAGTTTTGTTTATCAGAAATTAGCATAGGAACAAATACTAAGTCGATTTTTGTTACCGCAACTTCTTCTGCATTTATAGGTTCTGGAACTCCAAATTTATTTATAGCAATTTTAGTGTCTTCTTTTAGGTGAAAATGAGATAAAGAATCGTCATGAAAATTACATTGACTAACAATAATTTTTTTACCATTTTTTCTGAAGAAATCAATAATCGGTTGTGTGTCTATTTCATTGAACTTCCGCATCGATAAAAACAAGTGAACATTACTTATATCGTTAAAATCTAAATCGAAAATTTGTTGATATAGGCTTTCTTGAAACTTTGTTTTTTCAACCTCAGTTAACTCTTTTCTCTTTTGTTTGTATATTTTTCTAAGATCTGATTTGAGCATTTTTATATCGATTTTAGTTGTTCTTTTAGTTTTTTTGTCAATCCTTTTACAATTAAATCATAAGAATGGTCGATTAATTGAAAAGCGAACTCGTCAGAAACATCGTTATTTAAAGTAACAGTATTCCAATGTTTTTTATTCATGTGCCAACCAGGGTTTATACTTTCATATGCTCCTCGAAGCTCTAAAGATTCATCAGGGTCACACTTTAAATTTATTTTAGCATCATCTTGTTCCCAGCTATTTAATCCGCTTAAAGCAAATATTTTATTCATTAACTTTAAAGACTAAAGTAACGTCATCAAAAGGAAAATGCTCTGTAACTCCTTTTTTAGTAATGCAATAATCTCGAAGTTGTTCTATATGCATTATTTTAATACCTTTTTATTTGAGTTAGGTAACTCTAAAGTTGAAAAATCTAATTTCCATCCGATTGTTTCTACTAAATTTTCCATTAAAGAAATAGCTTCTAATGCTTCTTTATTTGCTGTTTGCATTAGGTTGCTTTCTGGTATTTTATGAAGAATATGTTCTTTAGCTTCCTTATTTACTTCTGTTAAATCTTCTGAACTAAATTTATTTAAAAGCCCGTTTTGAATGTCATAAAAACGAATGCTTGGTTCTATAGAAAAAACTTCTGGTTGCGGGAACTCTGATAAAATTAACGATTTGTTTTTAGTGTCGGTATGCATTTTAATTTTTCTAAAATCAAATCCAATATGCACTTTGGCATTAATTAAAATAATAGCCTTTTTTTTGCTTGTAAATAAACCCATAAATTTTTCTTTAGAGTTTTCATGATGATATATTTCTGCAAATTCACCTTCGATAGTAATTAACTTAGATACCTTTTTTATTTTATCTAGTAAAATAATAGATTGTTTCTCTGTTGTATCTTTCTTTTTTGCTAAAGAAAATTTAATAAAAATAAAATAAGAGATAATCGTGCCACCTATTAAGCCTAAAAAAAGTAATTCCATAGATACGAATTTACATAAAATATAGTAGAGTAAGAAGTGGTTTTTATAGATAAAGTAAAAAGGCTTAAGAATTATTTAAGCCTTTTATAATAGTGGTATGGATGTTTAATTATTAATATACACCTAAATAAAATGAATCTGCGCCATTATCAAGTTCAGCACCTTTTGTAAAACCATTAGTAGATGTACTACTTGGGTCGAAACTATAAATATTTCCTTTTTCACCAAGTGGTGAAATAGCCATATGAAATTTACCATCTTTACCTAATACGCCAGATTGATAGTACCACATCCATAAGTTAGTTGGCATATTTAATTTGATTGCAGTTTTATTATATAAGTCAATTCGAGTAACTCCCCAAGGGGTTGTTTGATCGCTACCAATTCCAATAGAAGCATCAAAATAAGGAGCGTAAGCAATACCGTTACCAACATAATACCAGCCATTAGCACCTACTTGAGTCATGCCTAAAGCAGTAGATAAATCTAATTGATATGAATTATCGTAAGCTCCATTTTTAATGCGTACTAGCTTTGCAGGGTTTGACGTTAAATGATAAATATCACCATTTTCATCTACATGATACACAGGTGCTCTATACCCATAAGTAGAGCCTTTAGCTACTCCAGATTCTAATAAAACAGGGTTTTTTAAAGAAGGGTAGTCTACAACTAATGTTGTAGCTTTATAGTTATCCGTATTAATATTTTCATCTGTATCAGGATCATAACCTCTTTTAGCAACACCATAGTATGCTTTACCAGCTTGAATTGTGGGATTGTCTATTCTCCATATATGCAAATTATCATCTGTTTTTGGTATAGCAACTTCTGCATTTTCTGCTAAAGATAAATCAGTCAAGTCAATTCTCTGTAATACAGCTTTAGCTTCAGTATATCTGTATACGTCATTACTATAAATTTTTTCTGTATTTATAGTATGTACTAAAGCATCATTTTCATTCAGAACTTTCCATCTAGGGTATGCAGTTCCCATAGCAATTTGAACATTTGTTTCATCTAATAACGTATAGTTTGATGCTCCGTTTATTTTATATTTATAAAGCATGCCACCACCATAACTTAAGTTGTAGAGGAATTTTCCAGAAGGAGAACCGTAAATTCGGGCAGTTCGTACAGAGGGAACTTCAAAACCTTCTCCTTTAAAAGAAATAGCACCGTCTTTTAAATCAGGAAAAGCTTGTACAAAAGTAGCTGAATTTCCTGTAGATCCTACACCGAAGGCAACGTTATAAAATTCTTGATTTCCTGTAGGTAATTTCTCTTCTATATTGTCATTAGAGTCGCAACTTATAAATATTGTGCTTGCCATTGTTGCTGTTAATAACAGCGATTTACTTATTGATAATAAATTTGTTTTCATGATAGTGTTTATAATTAGATTTAAATTTTTTAAAAAATAGGAGTATATGTTAGTTTTAAATAAAATGCTCTTCCAGGTTTTTGCATCGCCCAGTTATCAAAAACTTGTTGATTTGTAATGTTTTTTGCGTTAAAGCTTACGGTAGCTTTATTGTTAGGAGTTGTGTATGAGATTCCTATATCATGTAGGTTTTGTGTAGGTATATATGCTTTTCCTTTACTGGCTAGGCTTTCCCAGTTTCTGTAAAATTGATGAGTATATCCAAAATTATAGTTTATTGATAATTTTGAATTTTCTTTTATAAAATCATTAAACTTATATTCTATATAAGTGTTAGCTGTTAAGTAAGGTGCATTTCTTAACCTGTCTTTATAATAAATGTATTCTGAGCCAAATTGATCGTATTTTAAATTGTAGCGAGCATTAAAATTAGAGAAGTTGGAGGTGATAAATAAACGCTTATTGTAATTGTATTTTAGTTCAACGTCATAACCTGTACTTTTAATTCTTCCTAGATTTTCAAAGCCATAAGTATCAGATATACTACCACTAATACCCCTAGCAATCATATCTTTTATATCTCTTATAAAAAAGTTAGTTTCAAGGTTAAAACTGTGTTTTTTTACGGTATAAGTTCCTAGTAAAAAACCAAGATTAAAATTAGTGCTAGTTTCAGGTAAAAGAGTATAAGTTGGTTGAATGTTTTCGCTTGTATTACCTAATAATTCAGAAATACCTGGCATTCGTAAAGCTTTTTCTGCAGATGATAATAAAATTATTTTTGGTGTTATAGCGTAAGATATAGCAGCTCCGTAACCATTATGATTCACTTTTTTTTCATAATCGAAAGCTATAATATTTCCGCCTACTTTTTTAGGGTCAGATAACTTTACATGCTGTTTGTATTGTTTATAAAATAGGTTTGTTTTTAGTTTTTTAGCAAAAAAATTACTTTCATAAGAGTAACTAATAATTTGTTTTGTAAGGTGTCTTGTATCTGTTAAATCTCTTTCTGCTTGCGGACGCATTGGGTCGTCAATATCTCTTGTAAATTGATTATAAAAATAATGTAAACCTACTTTGTGCTGCGGGTGTAATTGATAATAAAGACCAGTTCTATTAGCAATACTTATTTCTTTATTTTTAGCTAATGTGGCATCGCCAGCTTCACCTCCGTTAGTTCTCCAATTAATAGGATTCCCATTGTTATCTCTTATGATTTTACCTAGCCAATTATACATATATGGTACAGTATCAATCACTGTACGATCTGTATGAGAAAAAGAACTAAAGGTGTTAAATGATAATCCATCTATTAGAATATTTTTTTTTCGATATTTAAAAGAAAGCATTTTACTATTTCGCTCACTTCTTCTGTTACCATATACAATATCCATAACAGGACCTGTTTGTACATCGTTTTTCATATCTGATACCATTACACCAAGTGTAATTTCATCTGCCCATTTTTTAGAAGTATACCCAACATTTGCTTTTATACCTTTAGATTTATATTTGTCATGAAATCGCTCTGCTCTTATGTATTTAACTTTACCTGTATTGGGGTCAACCACATAAACATTATCTCCCCAAACTTTATAACTATTATCGGTACTGTTAAGAAAAGTTGAAACATCAACATTAAAATTTGTAGTAGGATTTCTATATCCACCATCTATATTAACTTGATGTGTGTTAAAAGAACCATAAGAGTACGAAGCACTAAGGTGTGTACCGATACTTTTTTTAAGAACAATATTTATACCTCCACCTAAAGCATCTTCAGTTAATTCGGCTGGTAAAACACCTTTGTAGGTTTCAATACGTTCAATCATTGCAGGTGGAATGCTTGATAATGAAAAAGATTCTCCATAATTTCGAAGCGGAATTCCATCAATAAATACACGGATAGAGTTACCACTAAGTCCGTTGAGGTTAAAATGAGTATGTGAACCGAGTCCACCACTTTGCCTTATTTTTATACCAGCTGTTCTGTCTAAAATTTCTGTAGCTTGTAAACTCTGAACGGCCATTTTTTGAGTATTTGTTATGCCAATAGTAAAGCCTTTTTCTTTTATTAAATTACCTTTAGATTTACTAACTATAGTAACATCATCTAAAGTAATAGCCTCATTATTGTTTAAAACTACAGTTAAGTGATCGGGTTTACGGCTTAAATCTACATTAATATTAATACCTTCAGTTTCAAAAGCTTTTATGAAAATGGAATACTTTCCTGCGGGGATATTAGAAAATATGAAGTTTCCATTTTTATCAGTATAAGTATTTCGGTTTATTTTTTTGATATGAACCAATGCAAGTTCTACAGGGGCTCCATTCTTGTAAGTTACTTTACCTGATAGAGTCATTAAATTGTTGTTTTTTAATGTTTTTCCAGTACAGTTAATATTAAAGGAATAGAAGATTAAAATTAAATATAGTGTTTTCAATTTTATTTAGATTAAATTTAAATAGAGATGCAAATGTAGTAATTATTATTATTTAGACTTGTTAAAATTAATATTTTTTTTATAATCATAGAGAGTTACATAGAATCTATATATAATTTGTAATTAATAAAAAATACTCAAGTTAATAGGTGTGTTAAGTTGTTGTCTACAATGGGTATTACTGGTAACGTTGTAGTTTGTATTACCCCGTCCTGAAATAAGGCTCCATAATTTTAAACATTATGTGTAGAAATGACAAAGTAATTAGACGCTACAGTGAACCTTTCAAGTTAAAGATTTTAGCCGAACTTACAACAGGCAACACACAAAGAGCGAACTTTGTAAATTCTACTCTATTACACCCACAACGGTTAATGAATGGATTAAAAAGTATAATCGTAAAGACTTAATGAATACTAGAGAAATAGAGGAAACTAAAGACGAAATAGCTAGAATAAAAACACTTCTAAAGGAAATTGAATAGCTTAAAAAACTACTACTTAAAAAAGATCTCGATGCTATGGTATAGGAATCATATTTAGAAGTAGCTGCAGAAGACCTAGGTTACAAATCTATTTTTGAACTAAAAAAAAGTTAAGTATAAAGCCTTAATTAAAGCTAAAGAAAAATCTAAGAGATTTACTTCTTTAACAACTATAACCCATTGTTTTGGACTTAAACGACAGATTATAAATATTGTTAGAAAAAGACATAAATCTCTTCCTAGAGAAGGTATTCGTAAACTTACCAGATCCTTTAAAGAATTTATCAAAGTTAATCTTAAAGTTGGTAGAGATACACTATTTAAAGTACTTAGAATAAACAACATGCTTATACTTAGAAAGAAATCTAGTGTGAGAACAACAAATTCATATCATCGTTTTTATAAGTACAATAACATTATTAAAGATATAGAAATTAATAGTCCTAATCAAGTTTGGGTATCTGATATTACATGCATTAGAACTGTAAAAGGATTTTGTTATCTAGCATTAGTAACAGATATGTATTCTAGAAA
Organism: Tenacibaculum aestuariivivum; assembly: GCF_964507685.1. Lineage (GTDB taxonomy): Bacteria > Bacteroidota > Bacteroidia > Flavobacteriales > Flavobacteriaceae > Polaribacter > Polaribacter aestuariivivum. Next base: position 1,060,458 of record NZ_OZ208414.1, on the reverse strand, counting down.
AATAGTTGGTTATGACCTTAGTGATAGCTTAGAGCTAAAAGGCTGTGTAAGAGCTCTCAAAAAGGCTATATACAAGGTTAAACATTAAAAAGGCTTATTCATCACTCTGACAGAGGAATACAATATTGTAGTAATGTAGATATACATAAATTCTCAAAAGAAAATAGGTAGATATTAGTATGATTGAAGAAAATCATTGCTATGAAAACGCTATAGCTGAACGTGTAAACGGCATTTTAAAAGATGAATTTTATCTAGACCAAACCTTTGCAAACGTAGCACACGAAAAGCGTGCTGCAAAAAATGCAATTAATTTATACAGTGAAGTAAGATTAGACTAATCTTTAGATTATAAAACACCAAATATGGTATATAAATAATCAGCTTAATTCAATTTTAACCTGTAGCTATATCTCAGGACAAGATATATTATTTTATCTATTGAGCCTAAGTAGTAAAAAAAATGTTTTAATTAAAAGTATAAAGTAATAATAGAGCTAATTTTTTAAGTAAAATATAGCGCAAAAAAAAGACTTAAGAAAATATCTTAAGTCTTTTTGGTCGGGGTGGCAGGATTATAACTGCTTCCCGTTTATGTTTAATAATCAATAAGTTATGTAATTTTCAAATTACGTGGTAACCGAATGGGTAACTTTATTGATAAGAACTTTCGCTTTGTATTAGTTTACACTTGAGCGATGCAAATATAGCAACCTCAACTTAACAATACAACATAAATTTACGCAAATTTTATGAAAAATAAAAGTAGATTGTAACTAATTAATATACTGATTAATAACTTCTATTTCTATACCTGAATACTCCGAAAATTCACGTATAGTAACAAATTGATGAGGTTCTTTGTCTTGTAATTTTCGGATAGTTTGAAGTAATTTACGCCCATATCGCTCACTCCTACCTGTTATAAGTTGGATATCTTTTGCATATATACATATTCGTTTGCGATTCATAAGGCTTTATCTAGGGCTTATCTATGCTTTTTCATAAAATATAAAGCCATCTGTGGTTTATTTGGTAAAATCGGTTTATATAGCATTTAACGGAACTTGATTTTTTAATACCTGAATACAAGTTAGTTGTTTTGTTTTATTAATCAAAAAATGAAATATTATGGCAAGACAAACAGGAATTATTAAATTAAAAGGAACTATCGGTGGTATTTCTTTTTACAAAACAAGCGATGGACATCTAGCACGCGAAAAAGGTGGTGTTGATGCCAGTCGTATTGCAAATGATCCTGCGTTTCAGAGAACGCGTGAAAATGGGTCGGAATTTGGACGTGCAGGAAAAGGTGGAAAAGTATTGAGAAATGCTATTCGTATTCTTTTGCAAAATGCAAAAGATAAACGTGTAGCTTCTCGATTAACAAAAGACCTTTTAGCTATCATTAAGACAGACACGACCAATGATAGAGGTTTAAGAACCTTAACAGAAGGGGATTTTAACCTATTATTAGGTTTTGAATTCAATCTAAATGGTAAATTAGGTACTACTTTATTTACACCTTTTGTAAATGCGTTTGACCGTGTTTCTGGGGATGCAACTTTGGACATTGCTCCTTTTTCTCCAACTTTAAGAATTGCAGCTCCTTCAGGAACAACACATTTTAAAGTGGTTATGGGTGCTGCTGAATTGGATTTTGAAAATGAATCTTCAGTTTTTGAAAATGACGAAACAGTAATTCTGCCTTACACGTCTGCTGATACAGCTGCAATTGCTTTAACAGCGTCATTAACTGCGAACTCTACTGTAGATGTTGTTCAGGTGCTTGGTATTGAATTTTATCAAGAAGTAAATGGGCAAATGTATGAGTTAAAAAACGGTGCTTACAATGCCTTATCTGTTGTTACTATAGATACTCCATAATTATGGATTTAATACTCTATAGAGCGTATTACAAAGAGGGTACTAATGGTACTCTCTTTTGTTCTGATACCTTTTTATGTCACACAATAGAGCTTCCCTGGAAAAACAACAAGCGTAATTTATCGTGTATTCCAGAAGGCTCTTATGAAATCGTTACAAGGTATTCTAAACGTTTTCAAAATCATCTTTTAGTTAAAGGTGTAAAAAACAGACGATTGATTTTATTTCATCCAGCTAATAATGCTTTAAAAGAATTAGAAGGATGTATTGCACCAGTAACCTATTTAAGTAATATAGGTATGGGAACTCAATCAAGACCAATGATGCAAAAACTATTGTCTTTGGTACATCAAGCAAAAGACCGTAAAGAATCTATTTTATTAACTATTAAATCACAAAATTATGAACATTGTAGAACGTTATAAAAAACCAACTCCGAAGTTTTTCAAAATTTTAAGAAATATTGGTATTGCTTTAGCAACAGCTGGTGGTGCCATTATTGCAGCTCCAATCACAATGCCTGCAATTGTTGTAACTATTGCAACTTATATGACAGTTGCCGGAACAGTTGCCACAGCTGTAAGTCAAGCAGTTGTTAAAGATGAAGGTAAATCTGAAATTAAAGCTAATGCAACTAACGATGGACCATAATACAAAAGCTAGTTTTTTGGGTGGTATTTTCTTTTCTTCAGTAGTAAATATTGGTGTTGAAGATTTTATCACTACCAGTATTTTAGCTATTGTTGGCGCAACAGTTAGTTTTTTTGTTTCAATTTTTTTGAAATTTTTATACGAAAAGCTTAAAATTAAACTCAAAAAATAGTTTTGGAACTACAAACCCAATAACATTAATTTTAAAAGAGAAACGAAAAAAGCCTAAAAAAAAGGAAAGAGAAAGCAGAGAACACCAAGCACGCTAGTGCTTATCTTTGTTTTCTCTTTCCTTTTTTCAATAATAAATGTTAACTCTTTTCGGGGTAAAGTGATGTAGGTGGAAGTAATTATTGATGTTAGGGTTGGAAAAAATAAATAAAGTGCATTATGATAATAATGTGCTTTTTTTATGCGCTGTGTTGAGGTGGGTAAATGTAAAGAGTGATTCCCTGATAAGGGATTGAACGAATGAAATGCATCCTACCACAGACACTTGGCAAACATTAATAATTGCTGTAACCTACACCGTTGAATGGGTGGTGGGGAAAAGAGGCATCTAATGTTTGTTAACGAAATGAAACAAGCAAATACTTGAGATAAGGAAAACTTGGACTTAACGATGGTTTTGTACAGTTTGAATGAGGTAACGAATATTTAATTTTATATCTAATAATTCATTTGTACTGTTGTTCAATATTAGTACTAAATAATGTTGATAGTTCGAAATTGTGCGCTGGAAAAGAAGATATTTTACATAATGGCGTTATAGTACAGAAAGTGAATGAATGCTGCTATAACTGCACGTTATGTAAATATAGCTTGGGATAGCGTTTAAATTATTAGCTTTTGGCAATGTGCAGCTCTTTGCAGTTGTGTAATGAGGCACGAATGAAACAAGCTGTAATGTGCTGCATAAGTGTGGCAATTTAAACGCTATAAAGGAATGGCGAGGGGAACAAACTAAAAGACAGAGGATTTTGAGGAACGAAAAAACTGGGTTTTAGTTTGTGGGGAAATTATATAGCTGCTTTATGGTGCAAATCAATACCTTCAATTTCATAAACTTGTGTTGTTTTACAATTTAATTTTTCAGGATTAAAAATTGCCAAATTATATCCTTCAGAATATAAGGAACTTTGATATTCTACACCATCAAAACCTAATGATTTAATGAACTCTGAAATATATTGAGTAGGAATATAATCTAATTGTTTATCTAACTTACGAATTGGTAATGAAATTTCTTTTTGTAATGTTTGAATAAAAGGAACATAAATTAAAAAATCTTCAATTGCTTCATTTTCTGACCAAGGAATTGGATCATCTTTTGGATTCCTTAAATTTAAAATTTTTAAATCTTCTTTTAACTGAAATTCGCCAACAGTTACATAATCAAAGAGTGAAGCTCTTGTTTCATATAAAGATGTTTTAAGTGTATCTGCAACATATAAATAAGAAATACCTTTAGGGTTTGCTCTACCTCCAGTAGTAACTTCTTTTGGTGGATTACCCATTTTATCTGGCGCAAAACCTTTCTTGTCTGAAATACGACAACGGTAAAATATTCTTCCTTTTTTAATTTCTTTATAAAAACTTTCGTGCTCAAAAAAATTGGCTAGTTTTTTTAAATCTATTGTATTTTGAATGTGGTAACGATTTGTATATTTTATTTCTTCTTTAAAATCTTCCCAAATACCGTGAATTTGATTTGTTTCAGAGAGTAATTCTATCTTAATTTCAGAAGATACGTTACTATTAAATAATTCGGTAATATCTTCCATTTCATCAATAAAAATTGCTTTAAATAGTTCTTTGGAATCTTCAACTATATCTGTAGTAAGGTTAAAATCTTTTTTTAAAGATTGTGCTATATCTTGATTAGAGTTAGCATCTACAGCGTATAAGGACAAGAAATTTCTAAAAAAAGGAATTAACTCTCTAGCTGTATAAATAGATACATTTGTTGATTTACAAAAATTACAGTTACCAACTCTATCATCTGCATTTATTATACTAATGATATAATCACTAGTAAAACAGTTTACACAACAATTCATAACTAAATGTTTTTAATTACTAATTCGATGTGATTCATAATTGACAATTTTTTTAAAGTGCCAAGACCAGGAAAATGACCTCTTTGGTGCAAATCTCGAAAAGTATTTACTGCATTTGTTTGTATATCTTGTTGGTTACACCAAGTAACTAACTTATGAATAGCTTCAGAAAATTTACCACCAATATCTGATACATCACCATTAGAGTCAGACACAAAATGTTTTACTCTTATTCTATCATTACCATCTATGTAAGATAAATGTATTGCCACATCTCTTGGTAAAAATCCTGAATCGGAATAATTATCTCCTATTGTAAGAAAATCACCAAAACCAACAAAACCATCTTCTTGATAATATTTGTATTCTTCAGAAAAGCTGCTTTCTAAATCAAGATAATCTGCATTTTTAGGCATTTCCTTAAAATAATCATCTAGTGATACTCGCGTGTTTTGATCAAACTCTCTATAATATCTTCTACTTGTTTTAGAGAAGTAAATTAAGTTATAAACGATATTAAGATTTGTAGTAAGTAATTCTATATTATTACCGGAAACTTCAGAATTGTGAATTAAGGTAACACCATTAAAATTAAAATTCAAAGCACCTATAAAATCAATAAATGTTTGGATATTTCTTTCGGATTTATCATCCATAATAACAGCTAATTGGAAGTTCTCATAGCCTTGTAAACTTTCTGAAACTACATCAATAATTTCTTGATGCTTTCCTTTTAAATCGCCAACTCTAGGGTTTATAATAATATTAAAATTAACATTTTTAGAAGCTAATTCTTTTAATGTTGATTTAAAAGTTGATGTGCTTTTAACTGGTTCTATTACTGGTGAAGTTTTTAATATATCATCTGAAAATATCGAGCATAAATCTCTTAATGCGATTAATTCAAATTGTTTACCTCTAACATATGGGAAATACATACTTTGCTTTTTTGGGATAAAAAATTATCTAACTGTTGGTATTCATTATCAGAAAAGTTTAAAGAATAACATATATGTTTTAATGCTTCTGGAATTTGTCTTTCTTTAAAACTTTCTGGGTTAGAAATATTTCTAAATTTTAATTTTTGAATTACTAATTTTTGAAATTCTAAAATATCAATCTTTTTTGACAACTTAAGACATTCTCTGAATATTTGTGTATTAGGTACATTTGGCACAACATTAAAATATGATTTAATTATACTTAAATATTCGTCTTTTCTTAATGTTTTAAATAATGTTTCGTGGTTAAAAACTGATTGATTTACTTTTGCTTCTTTTAAAGTTTTAAGTGCATTTCTATTAGTTAATTCAATAATACCAATATTAGAATTGTAATATTTTGTCAATAAATTAGGAATGTGTTTAGAGCTTGTTACAATGTAAATTTTATCAGCAAATTTCTCATAATCTGATATTTGTTTATCTAATTTCTCTAAACCATCAAGCTCTGTTTTTATTTCATAAATACGAGCTTCACCATTTAAAAGCACAAAATCTGCAATAGAATTACCTACTTTAAATTCATTTAAAGCAATGGTATTTTTAAGACTATATTTTTTAATTAAAAGCTTGTTTATTAGTACGTTTTTATAGACATATTCATTTTTATAAACCTTTAATAATGATTTATAAATTTGATTAAACACCTCAAGATTAGTAGTATTCTCATTAATTTTAGCATATCTGTTTATACGATAAAATGTATCAAAATAATTATCTTCTCTTACTATTTTTTTAAAATTAGAGGCAGAAAATATTTGAGCTAAACTTCTTATTTGGGTAATGTCGCTAGTTTTGTCCATTATTCAACAAATTTACAAATTTCATTAAGAAGTCGTATAATTAACGACTTTTTCTGTTATAGATTTAAAACACGTCTATTTACTTATTATTGTTTTCAATATTTAAAAGCTATTAAAAATTTAACCACGTTTGTCTTTACTGCTTGAATAGAAACTTATTAAGTTAAACATTTGTCGCATTCTGGAACGTACACGATTACCATATCTTTCTTCTAATTCTTGTGCATTGAGATTGGTTGTAGCGTGAGTTCTTATTTTTCTTTTTAGGAATAAATCGTAACGAGATAAAAGAATTTCTCCCATTACATTACAATCTTTACCAAAATGACGACCAGTTGATTCAACACCTAAATCATCAAAACAATAAAAACTACTATTACCATATTCTTCAATAGTTTTGTAACCAATATTATTAAATGCGAATGTGATATTTCTAGCAGGAATTAGTTCATACGGTTTTTGATGTGGTACCATAAACCTTAATAATTTCATTAAGCTTGTTTTACCACAACCTACTGGGCCAGATAATAAAATACCTTTGTATGGATCTATTTCTAATTTTTTGCAAGCTTCAAAATCACTTATAAAATAGACACATAGTTTATATAAAATAACCTCATCTTCTTCATAGATTTTAAAGTTTTTACCAAAGAGCAGTTTTCCTTTTGCATCAAGATAAATTAATATTTTTTTGAAATCGTATGAAATATTATTGTTATTAAATTCTCCTAATTGGTATTGAACACCTCCTTCTTTTATAATATGTGGTTGTATCTTATTCATAGTTTTAGATAGTGAGTTACTGAAATAAGCGCCGTATGACGCAAAGCGTTATAAAGGCTCATTGTAGTTTTTGTTTTTACTTGTCTTTAGGTTGTCTTGATTTTGGCTAACTGCTTTTTGACTTATTTTTGTTTTTATTTCTTCAGCTTTTAGCATCCAATTTTTAGCAGTAGCTTGCCAATTGACAATTTTTGTTTTGCCTCCTACTTTCCAACCAATACCTTGATAATGATTAAAAAATTTTTGAGCTTCAATTATTGGCCATTTTTCTTTTTTAAAAAAAGTAATAACATCATTTTCATTTTTTGGCTGGTCAAGTTTATTAATGTTTTTATTAGTTTGTATATGTTTATTATTAGATACCAGTGCTTGTCCGTTTATAGGATTGTATGAGTCCATAACTTGTTTATAACTTGTCTCAAAATTGAACATCTTTATTTTGCTTCCCTTAAATGGATTGTGTGATGGATAGTAAATAATATACTTCCAATGATTTAGCTCTTTAATACATTTATGATATGTTGATTTAGAGCCTATCTTTGAAAAGCTCATTACTTCTTCTCGATTGATATAAAATTCGTCTAAAAACCGATTGTTATTCCATATTTGGAATAATGCTATATATAAACTTATATGTGTTGGATTTAAACGGTTGTCTTTAGAGAATTGAATAAATACACCTTTTAGGTGTTTTATATAATTAACTTTTTGCATAGAATAGGTGTTTTAGCTGCACTTAAAGTGGCATTAAAACTTGTTGTGTATTCTATTGTCTTGCATTACTTTTTGAATATCATCATAATCGTAATAAATAACACCACCAACTTTAGTGTATGGTAACGTTCCGTTAATTCGTAAGTTTTGTAATGTACCTGGTGAAATACTTAACAGGTCGCGAACTTCTGGTGATTTTAACCATTTTTTAGTGGCTAAACCAGTTTTGTTATTGATGATTGTTTTAATACCTTCTAATAATTCTAATTTGAATTCGTGAAGATCTTCGGTTGTAATAATTGTTGCTGCCATAGTAAACGATTTAAGTTAAAAATAGCTACCACATCAAACTTTCGTTATCAATGGCAGCTATTAAATTGATTTAATTCACGAGTTAGAATGTTTTTCTTAAATAGGTATTCGTGAATCTGCGATTTGACTTTCGTTTAGCAAATATGAAGTGAATTATTGAGTGTTTTTCACAAGTTACACCCAACTTGGGTGTTTTTATATGCTCATATTTAATGAATTATATTTATGTGTTTTAATATTTTACTTGTAAAATATAGGTATTAAAAAAGAGCAAATTCTATGAAAATTATTTGCTCTTTAAAACACCCAAGTTGGGTGTTTATTCATCAGATTCTAGCATTTTATCTACTAAAGATTCTTTTAGTTTATCAATGAATTTTGTTTGATTTATTTTGCGTGAACGGATTTCTAAAAAGGTTCTGTAATAATCGCCCAAACTAACGTTAAACATTTGTTCGCAAATTAAGGCTACCTCTTTAATATCTGCTGTTCCACTATTTATTACTCCAGAACTATGAAGTGCATAAATGAGTTCTATTAAATCTGTTTTATTACCTGTCCAAAATAATTTTGATTGCTTTTGAAAAGCGTTATAATTTGCTTCCATACCATTGTTATTTTCAAGTTTATCAATTTCAGTTTTTAAATAAATTATTAGCATATCATAAGCAAGAATTGTGGCTACAGTAGAATCGTGGCTTGTAGAAAATTTATCATCTGCGAAAAAAGAAAGAGAATCTGGAAATAAACGAATATTAGCTTTTCCTCTTATAAAATATTCGTTATCCAAAAAAGTAGCACCTCGTCTATAATAATGATAAAACTCTAAATTATCATTAAAATAATTTTGCAACCTATCTATATGTTTGTTAAAATACTTTACTTGAGATTTGTTACTACTTCTTGGTCTTTTACTTTCAATACTAAATAATTTCACATAATAAATTAATTTACTAAAAACTTGAGGCTTAATATTTTTGAAAAAATAGATTTCATCAGAAGTTGATGCTGATTTTCGTTTTAACAAAAGTTCTCTTATTTGTTCAAGAGCTCTTTGAGTTACCTTAATACCCTCTTCAGACTTCTCTAAAACGCCTTCAATTTCTTTTTCTAAAAAATCTAAATTAGAATCTAATTTTTTTACTATTCTTTCAATTTTTTTCAACTTACAGTAGTTATGAGGACAATAAATCTGGTTTGTTTAAAAATACTTTACTTTAAAAAAATTAAAATAAATACAATGACTTTAATTATTTAACGCCATTGCATTCGTTGTAATCTTACAGCATTCAAAATTGCTAATAACGCAACACCTACATCAGCAAATACAGCTTCCCACATTGTTGCTAAACCACCTGCACCTAATATTAAAACAACTATTTTAACACCAAAAGCTAAAATGATATTCTGCCAAACAATTTTTCGAGTAGAACGACTAATTTTTATTGCTTTAACTACTTTTGAAGGTTGGTCTGTTTGGATAATGACATCAGCAGTTTCAATGGCAACATCACTTCCTAAACCTCCCATTGCAATACCTACATCACTTGCTGCTAAAACTGGTGCGTCATTAATACCATCGCCAATAAAGGCTATTTTATTTTTGGAATTTTGTTTTAAAGTTTCAACTTCATTCAATTTATCTTCGGGTAATAAACCACCTTTTGCTTTTTCAATGTTTAATTGAGAAGCTACTTTTTGAGTAATGGAATCTTTATCCCCGGAAAGCATCATTATTTTAGAAATACCGACTTTGTGCAAATTGGTTATGGTTTCTTTGGCATCTTCTTTCAATTCGTCTGCAATGACAACATAACCAGCAAACTTATTACCAATTGAAACTAAAACAATAGATTCTACAATAGTGTCGATTTCTTTTGCAACTTCAATATTATTGGCAGTCATTAATGCTTTGTTTCCAACTAAAACAGTTTTTCCGTTTACAATTCCTTTTAAACCTTTTCCTGCTATTTCTGAAACTTTGGTAGCATTAAAATCTGCTCCATTTGCTTTGTATTCTAAAATGGCTTTAGCAATTGGATGCGTAGATTGCTCTTCCATCGCCATTAAGTATTTCATAAATTCAGTTTCTTCCCAACTGATTGCTTTTACTTTTTTGATTTTAAAAACACCTTTGGTAACTGTACCCGTTTTATCCATAACCAACGTATTAATTTTGGTCATAGCATCAAGAAAAGAAGCACCTTTAAATAGAATACCGTTTTTTGAAGCTGCTCCTAAACCACCGAAATAACCCAATGGAATTGAAATAACTAAAGCACAAGGACAAGATATTACCAAGAAAATTAAAGCTCTATACAACCAATCTCTAAAGACATAACCATCGACAATAAAATAAGGTAATAATGTAACGCCTATGGCTAAAAACACAACAATTGGTGTGTAAATACGTGCAAACTTCCTTATGAATAATTCGGTTTTAGATTTACGAGCTGTTGCATTTTGAACCATATCGAGAATACGAGCAATGGAACTGTCTTTAAATTCTTTGGTGGTTTCAATTTCTATAACACCATTGAGATTGATACTTCCTGCAAATACTTTTTCACCTTTGGCAATGGTATCTGGTTTACTTTCACCAGTTAAAGCTGCTGTGTTAAATGATCCTTTTTCAGACAAAAAAACACCATCTAAAGGTACTTTTTCGCCAACACGTACTTGTATCTTTTCGCCAATATTTACGGCTTCAGGATTTACAGAAACATAATCTTTATTTCGATAAACTAACGCTTCCTTTGGTCTAACATCAAGCAATGCTTTAATGTTTGATTTTGCTCTATTAACTGCTGTGCTTTGAAATAATTCGCCTACTGCATAAAATAGCATTACTGCAACACCTTCAGGATATTCACCAATAATAAACGCACCAATGGTTGCGATTGACATTAAAAAAAATTCTGTAAAGACATCACCTTTTTTAATACTTTTCCATCCTTCTTTTACAACAGGAAATCCAACAGGTATATATGCTATGATATACCAAACAATGCGAATCCAATCTCTAAAAAAATTAATATCAAAATAATCTAAAGTAATACCAATGATTAGCATTACAAAACTTACTATCGCTGCACTATATGCTTTAAAATTATTGGAACCTTTACTGTGATTATGACCATCATCGTGACTGTGTTCTTTTTCAGAATTAGGTTTTATATCTCTTAAATTGAGTTTCTTTTTTTTCATTGATACTTAAATTTAATTCAAAGATGCTTTAAAATTGACTGCAATGGAAGTGCATTGTTAGCTACTACATTTATCACAAATACCTTTTACAACCAAGTTGACGTTTTCAGAAACAAAACCATCAGGCACTTTTATTTGAGGTATTTTATGTTCTGTTAAACATATAGTTTCGTTACAATTATTACAATGAAAGTGTAAATGTAAATCGGTTTCAATTTCACAACTGCATCCTTGCTCACAAAGGGCATATTTAGTAATACCTGTACCGTCGTCTATTTGATGAACAATTGCTTTTTCTTCAAATGTTTTAACTGTTCTGTATAAGGTGGTTCTATCTGCTTTTTCAAAAGCATTTTCAATATCGCTTAATGTAACTGCTATTTGTTTTTGTGCAAGAAACTTATATATAAGTAATCGCATTGCTGTAACACGTATCTCTTTTGACTCTAATAATTGTTCTATAGTTTGCATAATTTAATGTTCGTGTTCTGCTTCACCTTTTTTCATTTCTGCAATAAGGTAGTAGGCATTATTATAAGCGAATTTTGTACTCGTTTCGATTTCTTTAGTAAACTCTACAGCTATCCAATTACCATCTTTAGCTCCTAAAATGACTTCGACTGGTTTGAAACTCCAATCTTCATTTTCCTTTTCTACAGAAAACACAAAATAGGTATCGCCTTCTTTTATAATGGCACTTTCTGGTAATGCTCTTGTTTTTGTATTTTCAACTTGAATTTTACCTTGGATATACATTCCTGGAATTAAATTACCTTTTTTATTTTCAATTTCTGCGTGAACGTGTACTGCTTTAGGGTTATCTTCGAATGTTTTGCTTACCGAATAGATTTCTGCAATTAATTCTTCATTTTGAGTAGATTGAACATTAAAGGTTACTTTTTGACCTTTTTTTACTTTATAAACATCTTTTTCGAAGACCATTAAATCTGCGTGGACGTGATGTGTATTTACTATTTCAAAGAGTTCTGATTGAGGTTCAACATACTGACCAGTTTTTACTTCTACCTTTTGAACAAACCCTTCAATTGGGCTACGCAATGCTACTTGTTGAGCTATTGTGCCATTACGAACCGATGTTGTACTGATATTTAGTAATTGTAGTTGAGCTGCCATTCCATTAACCATAGCCTTTGACGCTTCGTATTCTGCTTCTGCTTTTTGAAAATTTGCACCAGAGCCTACGCCAGCATCATATAATTTTTGTTGACGCTCATAATTCTTCTTTAAAAAATTGCTATTGCTATATGCATTTAGATAATCCGTTTGCATTTGAATAATATTAGGATGTGATAAATAAGCGACAACCTGACCTTTATTAACTTTATCGCCTTCAATAACTTTTATTGATACCACGTTTGCACCAACGACAGAAGTTATTGCTGCTTCGTTTTGTGGTGGTACTTCTAAAGTTCCATTGGCTTCCACATAACCACTCATATTGCGTGAAGCAATGGTGTCTATTTTCATTTTTAAGGCTTCAAACTGTTGTGCAGATAGCATCACTTCTTCATCTTCGTGATGTTCTTCATTAGTTTCAATTTTGGTTTCTTTATTATGAGAATGCCCATCTTCTTCGTTGTCTTTTTCTTTATTGCCACAGGCAGTTATTAAAAAGGTTAACATTACTATTATTAGGATATTATATGATCTGTTTTTCATAGTGTTATTATTTAAAATATTGTAATTCAAAAATGCTTTGTAAATAGTTTACCAATGATGTTTGAGCTTCTAACTCTGATTGAATGGCTTGGTTTATAAGCTGTGTAAAGGCAGAGTAATCTATTTCTCCTTCTTTATAAGCAAATAAAGCCCCTGTTTTCTGCTCTTTAATAAGCGGTAATACTTCATTCTTATAAAACAGCCAAGACGTTTTCCATTTTTGGTAATTTACTTTCGCTTGATTAAATTTAGATTGCACTTCCTTTTGTTTAAATAACATATTTACTTCTGCAATTTCTTTATTGAATTTTGCTGTTCTAATTTGTTTTTTTGTTGTACCAGAAAGAAATGGTATAGAAATACCGGCTTGATAAGCATAATAGCCTGAACTACCGTTTACTTTTTGTAAACCACCTTGAAGGTTAAACTTTGGTAAATTCTCGGCTTTAGCAGCTTTGTAATTTGCTTCTGCTTCAGCTACTTGAAGTTGAGAAATAGTATACAAAGGGTGTGCTTCTAAACTAAAGGAATCTACATTTATTTCGTTCTCTACATCAATTTCATCTTGAACCGTATAAAATACATCAGAAACCAACCAAAGGTTTAACTTTTGTAACGCAATAGCGTATTCACTTTCTGATTGCATAAATTTATTCTGAATCTGTAAGGCTTGATTTTTGGCAGCCGAATATTCTAATTTTGATATGGCTTCTACTTTATAATTTAACTCGACAGCTTTTTCAAAATTGGTGTAAATAGCATTCAATTCTTTATACAGATTATAATTCCGTTTATTTTTAAAGGCATTAGACCAGGCTTTTTTCACCTCTAATTCTAACTCTAATTCTGAAAGTTGATACGCCTTTTGCGCTAATTGAATACGTTGTTCCAATAATTTTTGCTTTGGTGCAATACCAAACACATCTATATTTGATTGGCCAACACCAATAGTTGTGTAAATACCTGAACCATCTTTAATTTCCTCACCACCAGTAAAAATTTGAGTTGAGCCAAAATCGAAAGCAGTCCCTTTTAATTGTTGCTGTTTATCAATTTCTAACTGTCTTTGTTTTAAACTTGGATAGTTCTCTTTTGATATTCTTATAGCTTCTTGTAGTGAAACAATAGGTAAAGAGTCGCTAACTTGTTGTGCATTTCCTGTTATTGGAAACAAAAACATAAAAACTATAATAGCTGTTGCAGTTGCAAATTTTTTGTTTGCTTGAAATTTAAACGATTTGTTTTCTACCCAATGGTATAATATAGGTAAAACGAATAATGTTAATAATGTAGAGGTTAATAAACCACCAATTACAACAGTTGCTAAAGGTCGCTGCACTTCTGCACCAGCTGATGCTGAAATTGCCATAGGTAAAAAACCTAAAACATCTGTAAAAGCAGTTAACATAATTGGTCTAATTCGTCGTTTTGTTCCTTCTGTAATTCTATCCTTTAAATTAGTTACACCTTCATCTTTCAACTCATTTAAACCACTAATCATAACCAATCCGTTTAAAACAGCTACACCAAATAAAACAATAAAACCAACTCCTGCTGATATACTAAAAGGCATATCACGCATCCATAAGGCTACAACTCCACCAATGGTTGCCATAGGAATTGCAAAATAAATCATTAAGGTTTGTGGTAGTGATTTTAAAGCAAAATAGATAAGGACGAAAATAAGTAATAAGGCAATAGGAACAACTGTTAGTAAGCGATTACTGGCACGCTCTAAATTTTCAAAAGCACCACCATAGCGAATAAAATAACCAGATGGTAGTTCTAATTGTGCATCTAATTTAGTTTTGATTTCACCTACCAACGATTTTACATCACGACCTCTTACATTAATACCTACATAGGTTCTTCTGTTAGTGTTATCTCTGCTTATTTGCATTGGACCTGCTTTGTAGCTTACATCAGCTACTTCGCGAAGTGGAATTTGTGCGCCAGAAGGTAAGTTGATGAACAAATTTTGCACATCTGTTATGTCTTTACGATTATGAGAACTTAATCTAACCACCAAATCAAATCGCTTTTCGCCTTCAAAAATAGTTCCTGCTATTCCTCCTGCAAAAGCAGATTGCACAATTTGATTTAACGTGTTTATTTGAAGTCCGTATTGCGCCAATTTACTTCTGTTATACGTAATTGTCATTTGTGGTAAACCTGTTGTAGCTTCTGCTTTCATATCACCAATACCTTCTGTACCAGCAATAATTTTAGATATTTCTTCTGCTTTTTGAGACAGTACGTTTATATCTTCTCCATAAAGTTTTATAGCAATATCTTCTCTAACACCTTCAAGCAATTCATTAAAACGCATTTCAATAGGTTGTGTAAATTCATAATTCACACCAGGAATTATTTCAACAGCTTCCTTCATTTTTTCAATAAGTTCATCTTTAGATGATACAGTAGTCCATTCGCTTTTTGCTTTCAGAATTACAAATACATCAGCAATATCCATTGGCATTGGATCGGTAGGAATTTCTGCAACACCAATTCGACTGACTATTTTTTCAACCTCTGGAAACTTTGCTTTTACAATTTGCTCAATTTTTGTTGTCGTTTCAATTGTTTCTGTAAGTGAACTACCTGGTTTTAAAATGGCGTGAAATGCAATGTCGCCTTCATCTAATTGTGGAATAAATTCGCCACCCATTCTTGTAAACATAAAAACTGCAATACCAAATAAGACAACAGAAACACCAATTATTAATTTTCCTTTCTTTAAGGCTTTTTCTAATAATGGTTGGTATTTACGTTCTACCCAATGCACGAATTTATCGCCATAGGATTGTTTGTCATTTTTTGGTGCTCTTAAAATAAGTGCAGACATCATTGGAACATAGGTTAAACAAAGTACCATTGCACCAATCATCGCAAAAATAAAAGTCAATGCCATTGGCTTGAACATTTTCCCTTCAATACCTTGTAATGCCAATATAGGCAAGAAAACTATTAAGATTATTAGCTGACCAAAAAAGGCAGCATTCATCATTTTTTTTGAAGCATTTGCTGCGACATTATCACGTTCTTTAGACGTTAGTTTTTTCTTTTTTAAGACTTGTGAAGCAATAAGGAAAACGGTACTTTCTACAATAATTACAGCACCATCAACGATAATTCCGAAATCGATTGCTCCCAAACTCATTAGGTTAGCCCAAACGTCAAAAACATTCATTAGAATAAATGCAAATAATAAGGATAATGGAATTGTTGAAGCTACTATTAAACCACCTCTCCAATTACCTAATAAGAAAATAAGGACAAAAATGACTATTAAAGCGCCTTCAATTAAATTGGTTGCAACTGTTGAGGTTGTTTCTGCTATTAACTTACTTCGGTCTAACAATGGTTCGATAATGACACCTTCTGGCAATGATTTTTCAATTTGAGCCATTCGTACTTTTACATTCTCAATAACATCGTTTGAATTAGCGCCTTTAAGCATCATAACCAAACCACCAACTACTTCGCCTTCTCCATCTTGAGTTAAAGCGCCATAACGAATAGCAGCGCCAAATTGTACCGTAGCAATGTCGCCAACTGTAATTGGAATATTGTTTGTGTTTTTAACTGTAATTTTTTTAATATCCTCTAAACTACGCACCAAACCTTCTCCACGAATGAAATTGGCTTGATGGTTCTTTTCTATGTATGCGCCACCTGTATTTTGATTGTTTGCCTCAAGAGCTTCAAAAACATCTGTAATTGTAATTCCAATAGCTTTTAGTTCGCTTGGATCAACAGCAACTTCATATTGTTTAATTTTACCTCCAATGGCGTTAACCTCAACAACACCTTCTACCATAGCCATTTGACGCTGCACAATCCAGTCTTGCATTGTTCGTAAATCTGTTACAGAATATTTGTCTTTATACTCTGGCATTACTTTTAGTGTGTATTGATAAATTTCACCTAACCCTGAAGAAATGGGTCCCATAGTTGGCTCGCCAAAACCACTTGGAATTTGTTCTTTTACCTCGTTTAGTTTTTCGGCTACTAATTGACGTGGTAGATAGGTTCCCATATCATCGTCAAAAACTATAGTAACCACAGATAAGCCAAAACGAGAAATGGAACGGATTTCCTTTACATCAGGCAAGTTGCTCATTGCCACTTCAACAGGATACGTAACAAATTGTTCTATATCCTCTGTGCCTAAATTGGGTGCTTGCGTAATGACTTGAACTTGGTTATTGGTAATATCTGGAACAGCATCAATGGGTACTTGGGTCATACTCCAAATACCTGCTCCAACAATGGTAAGCGTTAACAAACCAATAATGAATTTGTTATTGATTGAAAAATCAATGATTTTATTAATCATATTAAAATGTATTAATTCAGTTAAACTTTTCGATATAATTCTATTGTAATCATTAGAATCATTCGAAATGAAAAGAACCTTAAAGGCTCAAAATTGGATATAGTTATCCTCTAAAAAACTGAATTATACCCGAGGTGGTTGTAAAATGGAAGTCGTAAAATCTTTTTCTATACCATTATGGTAGAAAAAATCTTGTGTAGAAATATACCTAAAATCAATGTTAGTATAAACAAATTGATGATGTGTGGCATTGATATGGCAGCATTGACAAATGCAAAAAGGTGAACATAAATCTGAACCTTGGTGCTGATGGTCATTATCCATAGCTTGTGAAATTTCAGTTTTAACATCATTATCAGACACATCAAAATCTGTACAAGGTACTAGATTGAGTGCGGAAATATAAATTGATAATATGAATGCTAAAAATTTCATTGTAGCAAATATATAAATTATTTAATGCAATGGTTGTGCAAATAATAGGCTTTATAATAATTAAAAGGTGTTTGGTTAGTTATATTTATAGCAAAAGAGAAAACCTTAATTTTCTTTTTGCTATAAAATATATTAAAAAACCATACTTATTTATTGATTCATTTTCATTTCGTGGTCGTATTGACAACAACCTGGCAGATTTTTGTAAGCATCTTCACTTCCTGCAACTTTTTCAGTATCGTAACCTGAAGCTGCAATTGCTTTATGAATTGCCATTGCATCGGTTTTTGTATCATCAAAAGACACATCAATCTTCTTTTTATCGACATCCCAATTGGCACTTGCAACACCTTCAACACCGTTAGCTGCTTTTTCGATAGTGTTTTTACACATTCCGCAATTTCCTCTTACACCAAAAGACAAATCTGTCATTGCCATATCTTTTGACATTTGTGTAGTGGTTGTTTTTGTTTCTTTTTTTGTTTGACTATTACAACTTGTTACACCTAAAGCTGCTATAACAGCTATACTTAAAATTACTTTTTTACTCACGTCGATTACATTTTTGTTTTTGTGTTCGTGATTTTTCTTTGAAAAATTCATTGTTTTAAAATTTAATTGTTATTATTTGTATTTAATTATTCTATAACTTGTTTTACCTCTCCACAGGTTAGCATTGCTTCGCCAAAAAATGGATTGATTACTTTTTCTTCTTTGCTTAACCAATAGGCACCTTTATTACTATCTGCCATTGGACAAAACTCTACATATACCTTTTCATTGATACCAAATAGTTGCACAGCTTTAATTAAATGCGAAGACAAATGTTTAAAATGATTTCTTTGCTCTTTTATATTTGCTGCTTTAGAAATAGCAATTGTTGAAGATTTAATTTCTTTTACTAATGACATCCAATGATTATGAGCTTCATCTTTAACTAATTTCATATCCACATTATTCAAATTATCAAGTAAACTATTTGCATTTTCTGATGCTTTATTTGAGTTATCTTTAACAAACGCATCTTTTAAATTAATATAGCTTTCAAATACTTTTTTTAATTGTTTCTGAAATGCTTTTGATACTTCCAACCGTTCATTCATATTGGTATGGTCTGTATTATTTTTTGATGAATTGCTATCCATACCTAAATGTCCTTCGTGACCAGTCATTACTTTTCCTCCATCTTTATTCATCATAGATTTTTTTCCTTGTAATTGTGCTGCTGCATCAACTGTAAAAGTTCCGTTGGTTACAATTTCATCACCATTTTCTAAACCTTTTAATACTTTGTAATTACTACCTATTTGGTTACCTAAAGTTATTTGACGCATTTCAAAAACTGGTTGATCTGGATTGGTTTTTATATATACTACAGAGCGTTCACCTGTCCATAAAATGGCAGATGAAGGCACGAATAATGATTTTTCTTTAGTAGAGGTTACCCCTTTAATTTTCCCTTCAATAAACATTCCTGGTTTAAATACTTCTTCTTTATTATTAAGCACTACTCTTAATTTAACAGTACGTGTTCTGTTATCTAAAATAGGATCAATAAAATCTACTTTACCTTTAAATTTTTTATTAGGATAAGTATTTGTTGTTACGTTTATTTCTTGCCCTTTTTTAAATAAGTCTATTTGGTTTTCGTACACATCAAAGTTTCCCCAAACTGAATTTAAGTTTGCAATTTTTAATAATGGTTGCCCTTGTTTTATATAATCGCCTTGCTCTACTAATTTTTCTGTTACAGTACCAGAGATAGTTGCGTAGACAGGAAAATTTTCTTTTACTTTTCCTGTTTGTTCTATTTGATTGATTTGCTTTTCAGAAAGTTTCCATAATTTTAATTTATTACGAACTGCTTTATATAATGCCGGTTGCGACTCTTTTAATGAAGCTGCTGTAATTAATTCTTGCTGTGCTGCATATAATTCTGGTGAATAAATGGTTGCTAATAATTGCCCTTTGTTTACTTTTTCTCCAGTAAAACTGACATTTAAGCGTTCAATTCTTCCAGAGAAATAACTGACTTGCACAGCATTTGCTTTTTCATTGGCAACAATTTTACCTGATAGTTTAATACCGTTATCGTCTGATTTACTACTACCTACAATTGATGTTTGAATGTTGGCCAACGCCATTGCATTTTTTGTTAATTTGAATTGGTCTGCTGCTAAACCATCTGCTCCAGCTTCGGCAGGAATTAAATCCATACCACAAATAGGGCAATCACCAGGTTCTGGTTGCATAATTTGTGGGTGCATTGAGCAAGTCCATTTTTGATTGGTTTCTGCTATTTCATCGTGATTATGTTCAGTTTCTTTGTTTGATGAACCACCGAATAACAACCAACCTAATAATAAGCCAACTGCTAATATTACTATGTAAACTATATATTTTTTCATTTTTCTATATTTTAATATTTCTTAATCTTAATGCGTTTGCAATTACTGATACTGAACTAAAACTCATTGCTAAAGCTGCAATCATTGGTGAGAGTAACAACCCGAATATTGGGTATAAAACACCTGCTGCAATGGGTACACCCAATACATTGTATATAAAAGCAAAAAAGAGATTCTGTTTTATGTTTTTAACAACAGCGTGACTTAATTTTTTAGCTTTTACAATACCTTGTAAATCTCCTTTTACTAACGTAATTGAAGCGCTTTCAATAGCTACATCTGTACCTGTACCCATTGCAATACCAACATCCGACTGTGCTAAAGCTGGCGCATCGTTAATACCATCACCTGCCATTGCTACAACACTTCCTTTTTGTTGAAGTTTATCAATTTCATTCAATTTATCTTCAGGAAGACATTCTGCTTTATAGTGTTTAAGGTTTAATTGTTCTGCTACCGATTTTGCAGTATTTTTATTATCACCAGTGAGCATTATTACCTCAACACCATTATCTTGTAGTTGTTTAATAGCATTTTGACTTGTGGTTTTAATGGCATCGAAAATAGTTACATATCCAACAGCTTCATTATCTACTGCTATATACGATACTGTTTTACCTTGTTCTTGTTCTGCAACCACATTAGTTTCTAAATTTTTAGAAATAGTTATGGCAAACTGCTCTAATAACTTTGCATTACCTAAAGCAACTTTTTTGTTTTCAACAGTACCTATAACACCTTTTCCTGCTACAGCTTGAAAATCGTTTACTTTTGTAATTACAGTATTTTTAGATTTACCATAGTTTACAATAGCTTCTGCTAAAGGATGTTCGCTATATTGATTTAAGGAAGCAATGAAATGAAGTAGCTTTTCTTCTTTTAAATTATTAATTGAGATTACTTTTTCAACTGATGGTTTTCCTTCAGTAATCGTACCTGTTTTATCTACAATAAGCGTATCTACCTTATTCATTTTTTCTAATGCTTCAGCATTTTTAATTAATACACCAGATTGTGCACCTCTACCAACACCAACCATAACAGACATTGGTGTTGCCAAACCTAATGCACAAGGACAAGCAATAATTAATACAGCAATTGCATTTACAAAGGCAAAAACATAAGCAGGTTCTGGACCAAAAATAGCCCAAACTATAAATGTTATTACTGCAACAACTAATACAATTGGAACAAAGTATTTAGATATTCTATCTGCTAATTTTTGAATAGGTGCTTTTGAACGACTTGCATTATTTACCATATGAATAATTTGAGAAAGTAAGGTTTCGGAACCTACCTTTTCAGCTTTCATAATAAATGACTTTGTACCGTTAATTGTGCCAGAACTTACTTTATCGTCTATGCTCTTATCTACAGGAATTGGTTCTCCAGTAATCATAGATTCATCAATGCTACTATGACCTTCTACAATACTACCATCTACTGGAATTTTTTCTCCAGGCTTAACTCGTAATAAATTGTCTTTTTCAATTTTATCGATTGCAATAACTTTATCTTCTCCATTAGTAACCAATGTTGCTGTTGAAGGCACTAATTTTAGTAATTCTTTTATTGCGCCACTTGTTTGACTATGTGCTCTTGCTTCTAATAATTGACCTAATAATACTAATGTTAAAATTACCGTTGTAGCTTCAAAATAAACAAATACATTACCATCGGCTGTTTTAAAATCTTGTGGAAATACATCTGGAAATACCATTGCAAATACACTAAATAACCACGCGATACCCGAACCAATACCAATTAAAGTAAACATATTCAGGTTCATTGTTTTTATTGATGTGTAAGCACGTTTAAAGAACATCCAAGTTGCATAAAACACTACAGGGATTGATAATGCAAACTGAATCCAGTTCCATTGTTTTTGTTCTAAAACATTATATAAAGGATTATTATCTAATGCTTCTGACATTGCTATTAAAAATATTGGCACAGTAAAAATTACAGCTATCCAAAACTTTTTCAACAATTTTTTATAGGTTTTGTCTTCTTCTGAAATATCCGCTTCTAATGGCACTAAATCCATCCCACAAACAGGACAAGAACCTGCTTCGTCTTTAATTATTTCTGGGTGCATTGGACACGTAAATTGGCTACTTGTTGTAGTTAAACTTCTTTCTTCCACCAAGTCCATTCCACAAACAGGACAATCACCTGCTTTATTATATGTTTTGTCTTCTTCGCAGTGCATAGGACAATAAAATGTACCTGTTCCTTTGCCTTTAGGTTGTTCCTGCTTTTTTTCTTTATTAGGTTGGTGTTTACCTTGTTTATGAATACTATATCGACCACCATCATCTTTTAATGCTTTTTGAAATATTTCAATTGAAATATGTGATTGCATTTCAATAATAGCTTCTGATTTTTCTAAATTGACTTTTACGTTTGAAACATCATCAACTTTTGAAAGTGTTTCTTCTACGTGACTGCGACAACCGTTGCAAGTCATTCCGTGTATATGATATGTGTGTTTCATTATTTTATTTTTGTGCCTGACAAGGGAAGGGCTATTAACCAATTAATTAGTATTTCCTTCCCACATCAGGGCTTTATTTTAAATTGCCTTTTAGTTTCTTTATATAATCAATAACCAATGTCTTTTCAGATGTTGATAATTTTGCGTTTTTATGAATTAAGGTGTAAGATGAAAGTGGCATTTCATTGTTCTTAATCTGATTAATAATTGACTTTAATTTGCTATTCGTTCTTCTGGTTGAATACGTGTCCCAGTTATTAAAATTCAGTTCTTCTTTTCCATCAGCAATATGGTTTTCGAGAAACCAAGCAATGGGTTGAATTTTATTATACCAAGGATAGCTTGTATTATTACTGTGACAATCATAACAGGACGTTTGCAATAATGTACTGATATTTTTAGGTGTATTATTTACCAATAAAAAATCTGTTTTTGGTACAAGGTTACTTTGGTTTAGTTCTGTAGGCATAAACTGTATGCCTACAAAACACACCACTAAAACCAATGCTATGATTTTTACAATTTTCATTTAGTTAATCTCTTTTTGCACTTTACCACATTTCAGCATTTTACTACCGTAATAAGGATTTTTAATTTCCTTATTCAAACTTAACCAAGCGCTACCACCATCATACATTGGACAAAATTGTTGATATAAAGTATTTTTAGTACCGGTAATTGCAACAATATCCATAATATCCTTACTCAATGTTTTAAAATGTTCTCTTTGGTGATCTATTTCACTTCTACCAATATGTTCTGCGTGTTCTTTGGCATCTGTAATAATATCTTTAAGTTCTTTTTGCTGTTCAACAGTAAAACCACTTATATCAAATTTGCTCAAAGTATTGTTCAATTTATCGCCAGCTTTAGCAGCTTTGTTTTTGTCGGTTTCTACTAAAGCATCTTTAAGTATCATATAGTCTGCTAACACTTTTTGAACACCTGAATTCTGTGAATTCTCATCCATCATATTATTGGATTTATCCATTTTGTTATGGTTCATTTCTGAATGAACTATGCAGTCTTGAGTATTCTCCTTTTTTGCATCTTTACAAGAAATTATTGTAAGATTTATTAAAGAGATTACTAAAATTGCTACTATTGTTTTTAAATATTTCATTTTTATTGTTTTAAATTATACTTTTTTTTAGTTGCTTAAATAATTGATGATTGTGGTTTGTAAATAATAAGTTTTAATCGATTCTATTTGATTCATTTGAAACTTTAATTGCAGTTCTTGAATGTCTAAAACATTATTAAAATCAATTGTTCCTGTTTCGTAACTTTTGATTAATATTTGCTCTGCATCATTAGCTTGCTTCAAATTTTTGATTTGAGTTTTATAACTTATTCTTGCAGACACTCTTTCTTTTATTGCTTTATCTAAAAGCGTTTCCAAAGTATTTAAGCGTTCTTGTTTTTGTGTAGTAATTTCCTGCTGTTGTAACTCGTTTTGCTTTGTTTTCGATTTATATTTTTTATTAAATATTGGTATTGATAAAGACACCATTGGCATTACAATATCTTTTCCATTATCGCTAAAGTCCATATTTGGACGTTTCGCCACATTGATATAATCTAATCCAAAACCAATCATAGGACTGCTTTCTTTTTGGTTTAATAATTCTGATTGTTCAATGGATTTAAAGAGTTTATCATATTTTAATAGTTCAGGATGCAATGCTAAATTTTCAAAAGTGATTTCAAAATCTTCAGAAGGCATATTTAATTTATCAACAACAACTATAGAAACCTCTTTTTCTCTATTTAAAAGTTTATTTAAAGTTGTTTGTTCTGCTAAAAATTGTTGTTGCAACACTTCTTTTAATTGTTGTAATTCATTTTGACGCATCTGTAATCGTAACACATCTACTGCTGAAGCTTTGCCAACTTCGATAGAAGTTAAAGCCATTGTTTCGTAAGTTTTTAAGAGTTCGATATTGTTAGTTAATACTTTTTGTTTTGCTTTATTAGTATATAACCTGTAATACGATTGTGATACCGAAACCATTAATTTACGTTTGGCAATTACAATATCTTCATATTTAGTTTCAGCTAAAGAACTTACATAATTTTCTCTTGCTGTTATTGAGCCAAACCAAGGTAACATTTGTTTTGCAGAAACTTTAAAGCGTTGCGCTCCAGTTCTTGTTTCTGGCTCACTTACAAAATAACCTACTCCAAATTCGGTATTTGGAATGGTATTAACTTCATTTACTTTTTCTGAAACTCTCTTGTACTGTAACTCGAATTTTTGAATCTCTGGATTGTTTACCAAAGCTTCATCGATTAAAGTTTGTAATTCTTGTGCATTTCCTTTGAGAACAAAGAGAAAAGAAAAAAGAAAAAAGACTGTTTTTATATGTTTCATTTTGATGTTCTTTTTAGTTGAGCTTCTGCTTTCCAGCTGTATAAAACTGGTACTACAAATAAGGTGATTAAGGCAATTAGCATACCTCCAAAACTTGGTATTGCCATAGGAATCATAATATCACTACCACGACCTGTTGAGGTTAATACTGGTAATAATGCCAATATGGTTGTAGCAGTAGTCATTAAACACGGTCTAATACGTTTTTCTCCTGCTTCAACAACAGCTGCTCTGATTTGCTTTTTGTTTTTTGGTGTATTCCTTTCAAATATTTGAGTTAAATATGTTGCCATAACTACACCATCATCTGTTGCTATTCCAAAAAGAGCAATAAAGCCTACCCAAACAGCCACACTCAAATTAATTGGATGCATCTGAAATAAATCACGCAGATTTTCGCCAAAAAAGTTGAAGTTTAAAAACCAATCTTGACCATATAACCAGATCATTAAAAAACCACCTGCAAAAGCAACTGCAATACCAGTAAATACCATTAATGATGTACCTACTGAACGGAATTGAAAATAGAGTATTAAGAAAATAATAGCCAATGCCAAAGGCACTACAACCGATAAAGTTTTTTCTGCTCTTATTTGATTTTCATAGCTTCCTGTAAATTGATAATTAACCCCTTTTGGTACTACCAATTCGCCTGAATCTATTTTTTGCTGAATTAAAGCTTGTGCATTTTCAACAACATTTACTTCTGCAAAGCCATCCATTTTATCGAATAATACATAGCCTACTAAAAAAGTATCCTCACTCTTAATAACTTGTGGCCCTTGTTCATATCTAATGGTTGCCAATTCGCTTAATGGTACTGGACTGCCTTTTTCAACTGGCACATAGATTTGCTTTAAATCGGTTGGATTAGCTCTTAATTCTCTTGGGTATCTAACACGTACTCCATAACGCTCCCTACCTTCAACAGTTTGGGTTAAAACCATACCACCAACAGCTACTTTTAGCACCTCTTGTACATCTTGTATAGATATACCATAACGTGCAATTTTTTCCCTATCAATATCAATAAGTAAATAAGGTTTCCCAACAATACGGTCTGCAAAAACAGCTTCATCTTTTACACCATCAGCTTGTTTTAAAATTCCTTCTAACTGTACACCAAAGGCTTCAATTTGTTTTAAATCTTGACCTTTAACTTTTATTCCCATTGGTGCACGCATACCTGTTTGCAGCATTACCAATCGTGTTTCAATAGGTTGTAGTTTAGGTGCAGAAGTAACGCCTGGTAACTTGGTTACTTTTACAATGTCATTCCAAATATCGTCTGGTGATTTTATTTCTGGTCGCCAATTTCGATAAAATTCGCCATCATTATCTTCTATTAATTGCGCCCTTTCTACAGCGCTCAAAGTGACATTTTTTGTATTATTAGGATTAGCGATGAAACGTCCATCTTTTAATTCAAATAAACCATCATTATTTACTTTGTAACGTTGACGCTTTCCGTTTTTATTCAGCATATATTCTGATTTATACTGAATAATATTTTCATACATAGACAAAGGCGCTGGATCTAAAGCTGATTCTGTACGACCTGCTTTACCAACTACGGTTTTTATCTCTGGAATACTTGCTACAGCCATATCTAACTGTTGTAAAACACGCTTGTTTTCTTCGACTCCAGAATGTGGCATTGAAGTTGGCATTAATAAAAAAGAACCTTCATTTAAAGATGGCATAAATTCTTTGCCTGTATTTTTCATTATGAAAAATCCTGCTATTACAATAGCTGTTGGTATGGATAAGAATATTAGTTTATTGTTCAAACACCATTTTAAAATACGTGTATAATACCTTATGAATAATGAGAAAACACCTAATAAACCAAAGCAAATAATACTTACAAAAATGAGATTCCAAAAGATACTTTTATCTACACCTAAAGGTCTCCAATATTCAGCTAATAAAAACACAATAGCAGATACAGAAATGATAATATTAATAAGATTTGCTTGTTTTTCGCTTATCATTTTTTGAACACTTAATAGTGCAGTAACGCCAAAAGCTACCAAGATTAAACCTAACCAATAACCATAGACTATGGCAATAATTCCTAATGCTATTAAAACCCCATTTAAAACATATTTGAAATTGGTTTTAATGCTTTTCTTTTTAAATAAAAATGCAGCAAAGGGTGGAATTAAAAACAACGCTACAATAATTGAAGCTGTTAAAGCAAATGTTTTAGTAAAGGCTAATGGTCTGAATAATTTTCCTTCAGCTCCAATCATTGTAAATACAGGAATAAAACTTATAATGGTTGTCATAACTGCTGTTACAATTGCTCCAGATACTTCTGCTGTTGCGTTGTAAACCACATTATTTATAGGTAGTTTATCTTTGTTTTCATCTAAATGCCTAATGATATTTTCTGAAAGTATTACACCTACATCTACCATTGTACCAATAGCAATAGCGATACCTGACAAAGCCACAATATTAGCATCTACACCAAAGAGTTTCATTGCTATAAAAACCATTAATACAGCAACTGGTAGTAAGCCAGAAATCAATACAGAAGCTCGAAGATTAAATACCATAATGATTATAACTAAAATGGTAATTAGTATTTCTAATGTTAGGGCTTCATTAAGTGTACCTAAAGTTTCCTGAATGAGTTCTGTTCTGTCATAAAAAGGAACAATAGTTACTTGTGAAGTTCTGCCATCTGCTAATACTTTTGAAGGTAGTCCTGCGCTTAATTCGTTAATTTTTTCTTTAACGTTATTGATAACTTCCATTGGATTAGCACCATATCTCGCTACTACCACAGCACCAGCAACTTCTGCACCTTCCTTGTCCAGTAATCCTCTTCGAGTTGCAGGACCTAAAGACACTTTTCCTATGTCTTTAATTTTAATCGCTGTGTAATCTTCGGAAGTAACTACTGCATTTTCTATGTCGGCAATAGATTTTACATAACCTAAACCTCTAACTAAATATTCGGCTTGATTAATTTCTAAAGTTTGTGCACCAATATCTTTATTACTTTCTTTTACTGCTTTTACAATATGATGTAAACCAATATTATATTGACGCATTAATTCCGGATTAACATCTACTTGGTATTCTTGTACATAACCACCAATTGATGCTACTTCTGATACGCCACTTGCAGACGATAGTGCATATTTAACATAGTAGTCTTGAATACTTCGTAATTCTTGTAAATCCCAACCACCTGTTACATTTCCGTTTTCATCACGACCTTCTAATGTGTACCAAAAAATTTGCCCTAATCCTGTGGCATCTGGACCCAAAGCAGGATTAACACCTTCGGGTAATAATCCGCTTGGTAACGAGTTGAGTTTTTCTAATATTCTACTACGACTCCAGTAAAACTCAATATCTTCTTCAAAAATGATATAGATACTTGAAAAGCCAAACATAGACGAACTACGAATGGTTTTTACTCCTGGAATACCGAGTAAAGATGTTGTTAATGGATAGGTTATTTGGTCTTCTATATCTTGTGGTGAACGACCATCCCATTTAGTAAATACTATTTGTTGGTTCTCTCCAATATCGGGAATAGCGTCTACAGCTACAGGGTTACTTGGTAAAAATCCTGTTTCCCAATTAAATGGTGCATTTACCGTTCCCCAGCCTATAAAGAGAACAAGTAATAATACTGCTACGAGTTTATTTTCTATTAAAAATTTGATGCTTTTATTTAGCATTGTCTTTGATTATTAAACAGTTAGACATAGGTGTTAAGAAAACACCGAATACAAAAAATCATCCTTATGACATACAGCCATAGGATAAAACAGTCTAATGTTTAAAAATCAAATTAAATAAGTCTCGTCAATCTTGAAGATTTGCTTGACGACAAGTGGTGGTTCGTATTCTTCGAAAGAAGATACGTTATTATCTAACCCTTCAAAAAGGTTAATGTAAGTATATACGAAAGAAGCAATAAATACCTGCTGCTCAAAAGTAATTTTATCAACTTGAAGTTGTAATTCATTTTGACCATCAACAGCTAATTGTTCATCACTACAACAATTCTTTTTTGTTATAGAACACCCATCAGTTAATGGGTTTTCCATTTCCATTCCACAGGTTTCTGCTTTATGGAATATAGCTGTATCCATTAAAGTATCTCCACAATAGTGCATATCTACAGTAAATGACATTGTAGAAAATAACACTACAAAAGCCATTAAAAGTGACATTATTTTATGGAATACTTGTTTCATATTGAAAACAAAGGTATAAAATTTAATTCAATTTGAATAGATTTTAACTTTGCTTTAAATAAAACTTGATTGGTTTTTGGTTGTTTTTACACCTTTCTCAAATTTTGCTCTTAATGTTTTCATATCATCACTTACCTTACGTTCAATCACTTTAGCATAAATTTGTGTTGTTGAAATGCGAGAATGACCTAAAAGTTTAGATACTGTTTCAATAGGTACGCCATTACTTAAAGTTACTGTTGTAGCAAATGTATGTCGTGCCAGATGAAATGTTAGATTCTTTTCTATTCTGCATAAATCTGCTATTTCTTTTAAATAAGCATTTAATTTTTGGTTTGACATTTTTGGAAATACAGTAGCATTTGCTAATGATTTTGGATTTTCTTTATACTTATTAATTAAATTAAGTGCTTTAGGTAGTATAGGAATTCGTAAGGCATTGTTTGTTTTCTCTCTTTTCATAATTAACCACAACTCGCCATCTATACCATAATTAATATCACTTGCTGTTAAGTTTATTACATCAATATAACTCAAGCCGGTGTAACAGGCGAAAACAAATAGATCCTTTACTAATTGTAATCTTTCAATTGAATAATCTTTTTCTTCAATTTCGTTCAATTCCATTTCAGTTAAAAAGCCTCTTTCTACTTTTACAAATTTAGATTTGAAGTTTATAAACGGGTCTCTTTCAATCCATTCCAGTTTATAAGATAGTGTAATCATTTTTCTAAAGCGTTCAATATGCTTCATTACAGTATTGTTACCCATTGGTTTTTGGTGGTCTGTGGGTGTGAAATTTCTTAAGTATTTTTCAAACTTTAAAATGAAATTATAATCCAATTGCTTTAAATACATATCTGTAACTTTATATTTTACAAAAATGAAATCTGCAATGTACCCTTGTGTTGTGAAGTAATTTTTTTGAGTACCCCATTTGAGTTTTCCAACCATATCTTCATTATGATATTTTATGATATCATTTAAAGAATAATTTTGTTCATCTTCTTTTAGGTAACGAGCCTTAACGGTTTGAGCTGAAGTAATCTTACCTTCGGATTTTAATTCGTTTTTGGATTGGTGAAGCTCTGAAGATACCTGGTCCAAATATGCGTTAATAATTCGAGCCTCTTGGTTGGTTCCTTTTACTTTGTTTTTGGCAGAGCTCCAAAATTCAATTTTAATTTTTCGTTTGAGGCTAATTTCTGCTCTTTTCCCATTTACTGTTATACGTGCATAAAGAGGTGCTTTTCCATTTTTAGCTTTTGATAGTTTGAGCCAAAACAGAATACTAAACGTTGTCGAAGTTTTCATATCTTTCGTCTTTAGTTAAACATTTGTTTACTGACGAAAGTCAAATCAATAATTCGGTTACCTATATACCTATTATAAAATGGTAACCGAATAGGTCACTTTTTTAACCAAATAATACCAAATCTTATGATTGCTTAAAAATCATAAAACCTCGATAATCTTACGATTACCAAGGTTTTGATGTTAATTGATTATTAATTTAGTCGGGGTGGCAGGATTCGAACCTGCGACCTCCTCGTCCCAAACGAGGCGCGATGACCGGGCTACGCTACACCCCGTACGATTATCGGTGTGCAAATATATAAAAAAATATATATATCATACAAAAAAAATATTTTTTTGTTTTTTAATAAATAGTAATGTTTAATAGATTAATCATCAAAATATATATTAAAAGAAGATATTAGATGTTAAAAAAAATTACATTTGTAATTTAAAAAAAAATTTAGACAATGGCAGAAAAAATAAAATGTTTGATTATTGGTTCAGGACCAGCAGGATATACGGCTGCAATATATGCCGCAAGAGCAGATATGAAACCTGTAATGTATACAGGAATGCAAATGGGAGGTCAATTAACTACAACAACAGAGGTTGATAATTTTCCAGGATATGCAAATGGTACAGACGGAACTGCAATGATGAATGATTTACAGAAACAAGCAGAGCGTTTTGGTACTGAAGTTCGTTTTGGAATGGTAACAAAAGTTGATTTAAGTACAAAAAAAGGAGGTATTCATAAAGTTATTGTTGATGAAACTACTGAAATAGAAGCAGAAACAATTATTATATCAACAGGTGCAACTGCTAAATATTTAGGTTTAGAAAGTGAGCAACGTTTGATAGGGGGAGGTGTTTCTGCATGTGCTACTTGTGATGGTTTTTTTTATAAAGCACAAGACGTAGTTGTTGTAGGGGCCGGAGATACTGCTGCCGAAGAAGCAACCTATCTGGCTAATATTTGTAATAAGGTTACTTTATTAGTTAGAAAAGATTACATGAGAGCATCAAAAGCAATGCAACATCGAGTGAAAAAAACAGCAAATATTGAGGTGTTATACAATACTGAAATTGAGGAAGTTTTAGGAGATAAAGTTGTTGAAGGAGTTCGTATTGTAAATAATCAAACAAAAGAAAAAAATAAAGTTGATGTAACAGGTGTCTTTATAGCCATAGGGCATAAACCAAATTCAGATCTATTTAAAGGTGTTTTAGATATGGATGAGGTTGGGTACTTAATAACTAAAGGAAAATCAACGAAAACAAATTTACCAGGTGTTTTTGCCGCTGGAGATATTCAAGATAAAGAATACCGTCAAGCAGTAACTGCAGCAGGTTCAGGTTGTATGGCTGCCTTAGATGCTGAGCGTTATTTAGGTGCTTTAAAATAAGCTTTAAAATTAATAATAAAAAAGAGTGCTTACATTTTTATAGGCGCTCTTTTTTTAGAGTTTATATTAATTAAGGGCGTTACCCAAAAGGGTCGCGCTTTCGCTACTCGCTTTTTTTGTTTGAAAAAAACAAAAAAGAGCTCAAACAAACCGCTCTATCGCTAACGCAAAACATAAACTAACTAAAAATTAGTTTAAAAAATTATTTAGTGCTGTTAAAAAAGAAGCACCTAAAACTTCCGAACGTTCTGCTGACCACCCTTTTTCTAAATCAGGAATAGCGTCATTATCTTTAAAAGGCATTTCTAAGGTAAAAGATAGTGTTTTAAAAAGTTCGCCAATTTGTTTAGAGCAAACACCTAAATTAGCTTGATTTGGTAAGCTATTTTTATATTTATAAGTGTCTTGAAATTCAGGAGTTACTGACATCCATTCATTTTTAAAGCGAATTTCTTCGGATAAAATTTCATCAGTAATACTAGGGATTCCTTGTAAACTAGTTACAAAATTATATGGAATAGCTTCATCACCATGAACATCTAATAAAAAATCTAAACCAGTTTCTTGCATTTTTTGTTTGCAATAAAAAACTTCAGGCTCGGTATTTTTATTAGGATTTTCCCAAACTCTATTGTAGTTTATTCCTAAGGTATTTACTCTTAGGTTTCCTGCAATACTTCCATCAATATTCATATTTGTAATCAAATAAAAACAACAGTTTTTTAATAATTTATCAATAATACTATCTTCTGAAATATCTTTAGAAATAAAACAATCTATAATACCTTTCATAAACCACTCAGCCATACTTTCACCAGGATGTTGACGTGCAATAATCCAAATATTTTTTTTATCGGTACCAGGTGTTCCAAACTGTAAAAGTTCTATAGGTTTGTTATTGATTGTTTTACCTAAAATAGTTGTTGAGCATAAATTACTTTTAGATGCTGTTGTTACTAAATCAATATGCTGTTTGTAAGAAAAAGGAGTAAAGTAAGCAAAGTAAACTTCGGGTTCAGTAGGTATAATACTAAAATAAAGTTTACCATTTTTATATTCGGTATTTTGTAAACGGAACCAATTGTTATTGTTGTAAGAAGCATTTGTTTTGTAGCCATCCCATCCATCAGAAAAAGCACTATGACTGGCATTTTCAATACAAAAACTATATTTTTCACCTATAGTAATATTGGTAATTTTAAAATAAAACCACTGAAAAAAATCAGAGTTAGTGTCATTTCGAATATTTAGTTGAGCGCTGTTTTCTTGTTGAGATATTATGATAATATTACCAGCATCAAAATTACTTATAATTTGCATATTTTTTTAAAAGTAGAAAATTGTGTTAATAGTTATTAAATGTATTTATAAGAAGCTGTAAAGTAAATAAAAAAGATCGCCAAAACTTAATTTGACGATCTAAAATATAATAAATTATAGAACTGTTCTTTTAAAAGCAGTATTTATTTTCTGCTTTTAACTTTTCAGCAATTGTATTACGTAATCCAATTACATTTGGTTGATTAGTATATTTTGTAAAACGTTTTAATCCCATTAACATCATACGTTGCTCATCACCTTCTGCAAATGACACAATACCTTCTTTGGCATTTTTAATAATAATATCTACAGCGTTGTATAAGTATAATTGCGACATAGCTATTTGTTCTTTTTGAGAGTCTTCTCCAAAACGTTTTGCATTTTTTTCAGTCCTTAAAATAGCAGATTCTGCCATATAAGTTTCAATTAAAATATTAGAAGCAGCCGTTAACAATTGTTGATGTTGTTCTAATTCTGTTCCAAATTTTTGAATAGCAGCTCCTGCAACCATTAAAAATACTTTTTTCAATTTAGCTACCATTTCTTTTTCTTCTGCAAATAATTCAGAATAATCAGGGGTATCAAAAGAAGGAATTCCTAATAATTCTTCACCAACAGCCATTGCCGGATTTAATAAATCTACATGACCCTTCATTGCTTTTTTAACCAACATTCCAACAGAAAGTAATCTGTTAATTTCGTTTGTTCCTTCATAAATACGAGCAATACGAGCGTCTCTCCAAGCCGATTCCATAGGGGTTTCTTCAGAGAATCCCATACCTCCAAAAATTTGGATTCCTTCATCAGCACAAGCTTGTACATCTTCAGAAACAGCCACTTTTAAAATAGAACATTCAATAGCATATTCTTCAACACCTTTTAATTCTGCCTCTTGATGTGTATTTCCTTCAGCTTCACGTAAAGCAATTCTGTCTTCAATATTTTTAGCAGCTCTATACGATGCAGATTCTCCTACATATGCATTGGTTGCCATTTCTGCTAATTTCATTTTGATAGCACCAAACTCAGAAATAGCAGTTTTAAATTGCTTACGTTCATTTGCATAATTAATAGCAATACTTGTAACTCTTCTTTGAGAGTCTAAACAAGCAGCCGCTAATTTAATACGTCCAATATTTAAAGCATTCATGGCAATTTTAAAACCATTTCCTCTTGCCGATAACATATTTTCAATAGGAACAATAGTATCATTATAAAATACTTGACGAGTAGAAGAAGCACGAATTCCTAATTTATGTTCTTCTTCACCTAAAGTAATTCCGTTTGCATTGTTTTTATCATATTCAACAATAAAACCAGTAATATTTTTATCATCTTCAATACGCGCAAAAACAATCATAACGTTACAAAAACCTGCGTTTGAAATCCACATTTTTTGTCCGTTTAACTTATAATGCGTTCCATCTTCAGATAATGTTGCAGTTGTTTTTCCTGAATTAGCATCAGATCCAGCACCTGGTTCTGTTAAACAGTACGAACCAAACCATTCACCAGAAGCTAATTTTGGTACATATTTTTGTTTTTGAGCTTCAGTTCCGTACAAAGTAATTGGCATTGTACCAATACCTGTATGCGCTCCAAAAGCAGTACTAAAAGAACCTGTTCCGCTTGATATATAATCACACGTTAGCATGGTAGAAACAAACCCCATTCCTAATCCGCCGTAAGCTTCAGGAACAGAAACACCTAAGAAACCTAATTCTCCAGCTTTACGCATTACCTCTTCGGTTAAGGCGTAATCTTTTGCTTCAAAACGAGCTTTATGAGGCATAATTTCACGGTCGTTAAATTCACTAACCGCTTCTTTCATCATTTTTTGCTCTTCAGTAAAATCTTCAGGAGTAAAAACGTCTTCACATTTTGTTTCTTTTACTAGAAATTGACCTCCTCTTAATAAATCTGCCATTTTTTGTTTTTTTTAGTTATTAGTTTAAGAATTCGAAAATACCTGCAGCACCTTGTCCTGTACCTACGCACATGGTTACCATACCGTATTTTCCTTGCATATTACGCTTGCGCATTTCATCGAATAATTGAACAGATAATTTAGCACCTGTACAACCTAACGGATGTCCTAATGCAATTGCACCACCATTTACGTTTATGATGTCTGCATCTAATCCTAATTCACGAATTACGGCTAAAGATTGTGAAGCAAATGCTTCGTTTAGCTCAATTAAGCTAATATCTTCTTGTTTTAATCCTGCTTGTTTTAATGCTTTTGGAATTGCAGCAACTGGGCCAATTCCCATAATTCTTGGCGGTACACCAGCAGCGGCATAACTTACCATACGAGCAATTGGTTTGATATTTAATTCCTTTACCATTTCTTCGCTCATTACCATTACAAAGGCAGCACCATCACTAGTTTGTGATGAGTTACCAGCAGTTACGCTTCCGTTTGTAGCAAACACAGGACGTAAACGTTCTAAACCAGCAATATTTGAACCTTTACGAGGTCCTTCATCTTTAGTTACTGTATATTTTCTTGTAGCTTTTTTTCCGTTTTCATCTACATAAGTTTCTTCAACTTCAATAGGTACTATTTGCTCTTGAAAACGATTTTCTGCTTGTGCTCTTAAAGCTTTTAAATGTGAGTTTAAAGCAAATTCATCTTGATCTTTACGAGAAATATTATATTTTTCAGCAACTGCTTCTGCAGTATTTCCCATTCCCCAATAATAATCTGCATGACCGTCAGCAACTAAATCGTAATTTAATTCTGGTTTAAAACCAGTCATTGGTACAGAACTCATACTTTCAGCACCACCAGCAATAATACAATTTGCCATTCCTGATTGAATTTTAGCCACTGCCATACTAATAGTTTCTAATCCTGATGAACAAAAACGGTTTACCGTTACTCCAGGAACGTCATCAATTTTTAATCCCATTAATGAGATTAAACGTGCCATGTTTAAACCTTGCGAACCTTCAGGCATTGCGTTACCAACAATAACATCGTCGATACGTTTTTTATCAAACTCAGGTAACTGCTCCATTAAATATTCAATAGTTTCAGCAGCTAATTCATCAGCTCTTTTAAACCTGAATACACCTTTTTTAGATTTTCCAATAGCGGTTCTATATCCTTTTACTATATATGCTGTTTTCATTTTTCTTTTTTTTAGTTACGTAAAGGTTTACCCGTTTTCAACATTTGCTGAATACGTTCTAATGATTTACGCTCTGTTGTTAAACTTAAAAATGCTTCACGCTCTAGGTTTAATAAATACTGTTCAGAAACTCTTGTTGGCTCTGATAAATCTCCACCAGCCATTACATACGCTAGTTTATTAGCGATTTTTTGGTCGTGTTCAGATATAAATCTACTTGCATGCATAGAATCAGTAGCTACCATAAATGCACCTAAGGCTTGTTTTCCTAAAACTAACACATCTTTACGAAGTACGGGTTGTGTATAACCAGCTTCTGCCATTAATACGGCATGCTTTTTAGCTTGTGCAATTTGACGTTCTCTGTTTACTACAACAACATCTTTTCCTTTTTGTAATAAGCCTAAATCAAAAGCTTCATAGGCAGAAGTACTTACTTTTGCCATACCAATGGTTAAGAAATATTCTTGCAATACGTTTAATTGAACATCTCCTGTATGGAACGTATCTGAAGCACGCAATGCCATTTCTTTAGAACCACCACCACCAGGGATAACTCCAACACCAAATTCTACTAATCCCATATAGGTTTCAGCAGCGGCAACAACTTTATCAGCATGTAATGATAATTCACATCCACCACCTAACGACATTCCGTGAGGCGCAGCAATGGTAGGAATTGAAGAATAACGCATACGCATCATCGTATCTTGAAAATACTTAATAGCCATATTTAATTCGTCATATTCTTGTTCAACAGCCATCATAAATATCATTCCGATATTTGCTCCAACCGAGAAATTTGCTCCTTGATTACCAACAACTAATCCTTGGAAATCTTTTTCAGCTAAATCAATTGCTTTGTTTAATCCTGCTAAAACATCGCCACCAATAGTGTTCATTTTAGATTGAAATTCACAATTTAAAATACCATCACCTAAATCTTCAATAACAACGCCAGAATTTTTAAAGACCTCTTTTGTTTTTCTGATATTATCTAAAATGATAAATGAATCTTGCCCTGGTTTTTTTAGTTGTGCTTTTGCAGAAACATCATAAAAATAGGTAGCTCCTTCTTTAACAGAATAAAAAGATTTTTGCCCATTTGCAACCATTTCGGTAATCCAAGTAGCAGGTTGGTTTCCTTCGGCTTTCATTAATTCGATACCTTTTTCGATACCAACGGCATCCCAAATTTCGAAAGGCCCGTTTTCCCAACCAAAACCAGCTTTCATGGCATCGTCAATTTTATACAATTCGTCAGAAATTTCTGGAATCCTATTTTGAACATAGGCAAACATTGCTGCGAAGTTTTTACGGTAAAACTCTCCCGCTTTATCTTTTCCGCCAACCAACACTTTAAATCTGTCAATTGGTTTATCAATAGTTTTTGTTAATTCTAAAGTTGCAAATTTCGCACGTTTTTTAGAACGATATTCCATCGTTTCTAAATCTAAAGTCAAAATTTCTTTTTTCCCTTCAGCGTTTACAACTTTTTTATAAAAACCTTGTTTTGTTTTACTTCCTAACCATTTATTTTCCATCATTGTATTGATGAAACTAGGTAGTTTGAATAAATCGTGTGCTTCGTCGTTCGGGCAGTTTTCGTAAATACCGTTAGCAACGTGTACTAAAGTATCTAAACCAACAACATCAACAGTTCTAAAAGTTGCCGATTTTGGGCGACCAATTACAGGACCTGTTAATTTATCAACCTCTTCAACGGTTAAACCTAATTCTTTTACTTGATGAAATAAAGATTGAATCCCGAAGATTCCAATTCTGTTACCAATAAAAGCAGGAGTATCTTTAGCTAAAACTGAAGTTTTTCCTAAAAATTTAGAACCATAATCCATTAAGAAATCAGTGACTTCTTGTTTACAATTAGGACCAGGAACAACTTCAAATAACTTTAAATAACGTGGAGGATTAAAAAAGTGAGTTACAGCAAAATGTTTCTGAAAATCTTCGCTTCTTCCTTCGTTCATAAACTTGATAGGAATACCTGAAGTGTTAGACGAAATAATAGTACCAGGAGTACGGTATTTTTCTAGTTTTTCAAAAACGATTTTTTTAATATCTAATCGTTCTACAACAACTTCCATAATCCAATCAACATCGGCAACTTTTGCAATATCGTCTTCTAAATTACCTGTAGTAATTCTACTAGCAAATTTTTGAGAATAAATTGGCGATGGTTTCGATTTTAAAGAAGCCGTTAAAGCGTCATTAACCAAACGATTACGAACAGCTTTGTCTTCTAACGTTAGTCCTTTTGCTTTTTCTTTGTCGTTCAGTTCTCTAGGAACAATGTCTAATAATAAGACTTCAACGCCAATGTTTGCAAAATGACATGCAATACCGCTTCCCATAATACCCGAACCGATAATTGCTACTTTTTTAATTCTTCTTGTCATTTGTTTTTTGGTTTTATACAGCTTTATTTATTGGTATCAATATACACCATCTTTTCTGTAATAAGTTTATTTATGGTTGTTGTTACTTTAAAAAAAAGATTTAACTCTTCTTTAGTAAGGTGTTTTTTTACTTCATTATTAAATTGATATACATGTCCTTTTGAAATTTCACGCATTTCTTTACCATAATCAGTAAGTTTTACAATTACGCTTCTTCCATCGTTCGGGTTTTTTTTTCTACAAATAATACCTTTATCTTCCATCGTTCTTAATAAACGCGAAAGGCTTGTAGGTTCCATTCCCATTAAAGGACCTAATGAGGTAGAAGGGGTTCCTGTTTCAAAATCAATATTCAATAATACAAAAGCAGTTGCCATAGTACTGTCATGCTTTGCAGCTTGTTCGTTATACATTTTTGCAACAGCTTGCCATGTGGCTCTTAATTGATGATCTATTGATTTATTTTTATCCATGTCTAGCCAAAGATAAGTAAATTTATTATGCATGCATAGTATTTAAATTGAAAGTTATGCGTGCATAGTAAATTTAACATTAAATTAAACTGTAACGTTTGCTATAAAGTTGTTACAAATCATTTTAAAAATATGTAAGTTTGTAAGTACTAATTTTTTGATAGGCAACCTTTAAATTAACAAAGAAATTAATGAGTAATTTATTAGAAATTAAAAATATAGTTAAGTGTTACGGTAACTATACTGCGCTAAATAATGTATCACTTACTATTTCTAAAGGAAGTGTTTTTGGTTTGTTAGGGCCAAACGGAGCAGGTAAAACATCTTTGATTAGAATTGTTAATCAAATAACGATGCCCGATAGCGGGGAAATAATTTTAGATGGTGAAAAATTAGCACCACATCATATAGAGTATATTGGTTATTTACCTGAAGAGCGAGGCTTATACAAATCAATGAAAGTTGGAGAGCAAGCTTTATATTTAGCTCAGTTAAAGGGTATGAGTAAGAGTGAAGCGAAGAAACGCTTAAAATATTGGTTTGATAAGTTTGATATTTCTGCTTGGTGGGATAAGAAAATTGAAGAATTATCAAAAGGAATGGCTCAAAAAGTACAGTTTATAGTTACAGTATTACATCAACCAAAATTGTTAATTTTTGATGAACCTTTTTCAGGATTTGACCCTATTAATGCACAATTAATAGCTAAAGAAATTTTACAACTTCGCGATGAAGGAGCTACAATTATTTTTTCAACCCACCGAATGGAATCTGTAGAAGAAATGTGTGATGAAATTGCATTAATTGATAAATCAAATAAAATTTTAGATGGCAAACTAAATGATATTAAACGATTGTTTAAAACTAATACTTTTCAGGTAGGTTTACAAACAGCAAATCCAAAAGAAGTAGTAGCGGTACTAAAGAAAAATTATGAAGTATTACCTGCAGATTTTAAATTATTAAACGAAGGTTTAACAATGAATGTAAAATTAACAAAAACCAATTCGGCAAATGATTTATTGTCATTTTTAGTTAGTAAGGGAGAGGTACAGCATTTTGTAGAATTAATACCAAATGCAAATGATATTTTTATTCAGGCAATAAATAAAAATAATTAAAATGAGTAGGAGTAAGTTACGATTAATTATAGCGCGTGAGTTTATTGCTAAGGTTAGAAATAAATCATTTATAATGATGACTTTTTTAAGCCCTTTGCTGGTAATACTTATGGGGGCATTGGTTTTTTACTTAATGAAAAAGAACGATGAGCAAGTTAAAGAAATAGTATATGTTGATGAGTCTGGTTTGTTTTTAAAAGATATTTTCAAAGATTCAAAAACGATTACTTATCAAAACTTTACAGCTTTAGGATTAGAGGCTTCGAAAAAAAAGGTAGCTCAAGGTGACTATTATGGTGTTTTATACATTCCAAAACAAGATAGTTTGGAAATATTAGCAAATTCAATTCAGTTTTTTTCTTCAGACTCACCAAGTATATCGGTTATAGGAGGTTTAGAGAGTAAAATAGATGAAAAAATTCAAAATGAAAAATTAACTAAATTTGGAATTGATTTAACACATATTAAAGCGTCTAAAATAACTTCTGAAATAAAAATGTTAAATTTTTCGGGCGAAAAATCATCTAAATTAATAAATGGGTTAAAAATAGCTTTAGGTGGTGTAGCAGGTTATTTATTGATGATGTTTGTTATGATTTATGGAACTTCCGTAATGCGAAGTGTTATTGAAGAAAAAACGAGTAGAATTATAGAAATTATTGTTTCTTCTGTTAAACCTTTTCAATTAATGTTGGGTAAAATTATTGGAAATGCTTCGGCAGGTTTATTACAGTTTTTTATTTGGGGAGTTTTACTTTTTATATTTAGTTTAATAGTTTCTTTTGTTTTTGGAGTAGATATGATGGAAATGCAAACAGCAAAAATTTCTTCAAATGAAATGGGGTCAATACAAAAAATAGTTGGAGATAAAGCCGAAATGATTGTTCAAGAAATTTTTAGACTACCATTGCTAAAAATGTTTTTTTTGTTTATTTTTTACTTTTTAGGTGGTTATATGTTGTATAGCTCTTTATTTGCAGCAGTTGGAGCTGCTGTAGATAATGAAACAGATACACAACAGTTTATGATGCCTATTATGTTGCCTTTAGTTTTAGGGGTTTATGTAGGTTTTGCAACGGTAATGAATGATCCTCATGGGCCAGTATCGGTAATATTTTCATATATTCCATTTACTTCACCAATTGTAATGCTAATGCGTATTCCGTTTGGAGTTGCTTGGTGGGAAATAGCTATATCAATGATATTATTAATACTTACTTTTATGGTAATTGTATGGGTGGCTGCGAAAATTTACCGTGTAGGAATTTTAATGTATGGAAAAAAACCAACCTATAGAGATTTATGGAAATGGATTTGGTATAACGGATAAAGGGAATGAAAGAACTAAACGAAATACTTAATTACACGCTACAATTTAATAAAGATGTAGGTATAAGCCTTAGGGCAATTTTAATGTTGCTATTAGTCTTAATTTTTGCTTCTTTTTTATTGAAATATTTTGAAAAATTTGTAAAAAAAAGACTTCAAAATGAAGATAAAAATAAATTTAACACTGTTTTTTCTTTTGCTAGTTGGTTGTTGTATATTATTATATTATTAGTAACCTTAAACTCATTAGGAGTAAATGTAACTGCAATTTTTGCAGCTTCAGCAGCACTATTAATAGGTGTTGGTTTAGCATTACAAACTTTTTTTCAAGATATAATATCGGGTATTTTTATTATTTTAGATCAAAGTGTACATGTTGGAGATATTATAGAATTAGATGATAAAGTAGGTAGGGTAGAGGAAATAAAATTACGTACCACAAGGGCTGTTACTATAGATAATAAAGTTTTAGTAATACCAAATCATAAATATTTATCAAACAGTTTATATAACTGGACACAAAATGGAACCACCACACGTGAGCATATAAAGATAGGCGTTGCTTATGGAAGTGATGTTCAGTTAGTGAAAAGATTGCTATTAAAAATAGCAAATGAGCACCCTAAAATATTTAAACATCCAGAACCTGTAGTAATTTTTGAAGACTTTGGGGAAAGTTCGTTAGATTTTAAGTTGGTTTTTACTTTAAATGATAGTTTTCAGGCACAAATACCCAAAAGTGAAATTCGTTTTAAAATTGACGAATTGTTTAGAGAGTATAATATTTCAATTCCATTTCCTCAAAGAGATATCCATATTATTAAAAGTTAAGTTTAAGGGCTTGGTTTTTGATGTGTTTAATAAATAAAATTATAAAAGAATGTCAAAAATATTAATCATAGAAGACGAAGCTGCAATTCGTAGAGTT
Source organism: Tenacibaculum aestuariivivum (assembly GCF_964507685.1). Classification (GTDB taxonomy): domain Bacteria; phylum Bacteroidota; class Bacteroidia; order Flavobacteriales; family Flavobacteriaceae; genus Polaribacter; species Polaribacter aestuariivivum. Next base: position 1,017,651 of record NZ_OZ208414.1, on the reverse strand, counting down.
TTAAAAAAAATTATTTCAGAAGAAAATGAAACCTACCATGTAGAGGAGGCTGAAAATGGGTTAGTTGGAATTGAAATGATTAAAAATGAAGATTATGATTTAGTGTTATGTGATATTAAAATGCCAAAAATGGATGGTGTTGAAGTGTTAGAAAAGGCTAAAATAATGAAACCAGAAACACCAATAGTAATGATTTCTGGGCATGGAGATATAGATACAGCCGTAAACACAATGCGTTTAGGAGCCTTTGATTATATATCAAAACCACCCGATTTAAACCATTTGTTAAACACGGTTCGTAATGCTTTAGATAAAAAAGAGCTAGTTGTAGAAAATAAGCGACTTAAAAAGAAGGTAAGTAAAAATTACCAAATGATTGGTGAAAGCAATGTTATTATACATATTAAACAAATTATTGAAAAAGTAGCTGCTACAGATGCACGTGTTTTAATTACTGGACCAAACGGAACAGGAAAAGAATTAGTAGCTCATTGGTTGCATGAAAAATCAGATAGAGTAAAAGCTACAATGATTGAAGTTAATTGTGCAGCAATACCTTCTGAATTAATAGAAAGCGAATTATTCGGACATGTAAAAGGTTCTTTTACAGGTGCTAACAAAGATAGAGCCGGAAAGTTTGAAGCAGCAAATGGAGGAACTATTTTTTTAGATGAAATTGGCGATATGAGTTTATCTGCACAAGCTAAGGTATTAAGAGCTTTACAAGAAAATAAAATACAACGTGTAGGTTCAGATAAAGATATAAAGGTAAATGTACGTATTGTTGCTGCAACAAATAAAGACTTGAAGAAAGAAATTTCAGAGGGGCGTTTTCGTGAAGATTTATACCATCGTTTAGCTGTTATTTTAATTAAAGTGCCTGCTTTAAACGACCGCAGAAGTGATATTCCATTATTAATAGATTTCTTTTCAGTAAAAATATCAGAAGAACAAGGAATGACTAAAAAAGAGTTTTCTAAAGAGGCTATAAAATTACTACAAGAATATGATTGGACAGGTAATATTCGTGAATTACGCAATGTGGTAGAACGTTTAATTATTTTAGGTGAAAAAGAAATTTCAGAAAAAGATGTAAAACTCTTTGCAAGTAAATAATTATTCTTAAAGTAATATTAAAAAACAACTAAAGCTACTTTAAAAAGTAGCTTTAGTTGTTTTTTAATATTACTTAGTTATAAAATGTATTGTAATCTATTTAACAAATTTTTTAGCAATATTATAAACTCCAAGTTTTCCAATTATTTTAACAAAACTTTGCATCCATTTACTAATAGAAATATCATCTTTAAATTGTTTTTTTATAAGTTTTAATTCTTCTATAGAAATATCTCGTTTTATTTTTAAATATTTTAAATCATGCGCTACTTCCTTATTATTATTATAAACTTTTCTCATCATTAAAGTATTTTTTAGATAAACTTCTAATAACTAAATTTTCTACGTAGTTTCTTGAAAAATAAGCGATCAAAGCAAAAGATAAAAAAAATAAAGTAACTATAATTTGCCCTAAACTTTCACTTTCAAAATAATTATTTATACTCATAGATAATGCTAACGCTAAAAAAATAAAGCTAATAAGCATGAACACTCCTATTATAGCAAAATTAAAAATCATACTAAGAGAGGAGGTTAATACTTGAAAAATTTTAAGTTTATAATATTTTTCAGAATTTTTAAATAATTCCTCCCCTTTATCTATTGCTTTTTCTGAGGTAGTATGAAGTGATTTTAAAACAGACATTATTTTGTTTGTAATTTTTTATTTCTATCTTTTAATATTTTTAATTTTTTTTCTAAGTTAGAAATTACATCATCGGCTTTATAGCTAGCATCAGAAATAATAACATCTAATTTTTCTTCTAAAGTATTAGCTTTAGAATGTAATGTATCAGTAACATTTTCTTTTATTTCAGATGCTTTTTGTGCCATTGTATTTTTTAAAATAGAAGCCTCTGTTTCAACGGTATCTTTTGCCGCAATAGCTCCTTCAGTAATTTTAGATCGTGTATTACTTCCTTTATCAGGAGCAAATAAAATTCCAAGCCCAGCACCTACTGCTACACCTGCTAACACGCTAAGAATACTACCATTATTATTATTACTCATAACTAAATTGATTTAAAAGGTTATTAATTTTTGTACACTACAAAGTTATGTATGTTGTAAATTGAGTATTAACTCAATAGAAACAAATGTTAACTCGAAAGAAAGCTTATACTTGTAGGTTTATTTTCTTTCTATATTTTTGAGATAGGATATAAAAAAATAAAAAAATGGCAATTTTAGGAGGCATTATAAAAAGTATGATTGATTTAGCAAATGTATTTACAGCAGATGATGATCATATAGTGAATCAACAAAAAGTATTACAACATTTATTAACGACTGCTAAAAATACTCAGTTTGGAAAGTTTTATAATTTTGAAAATATTTTAAAAGATAAAAATTATGAAAATACGTTTGCTAAAAACATCCCCTTTTTTGATTACGACACGATAAATAATAAATGGTTGTCTAAATTACATAAAGGTAAACAAAATATAACATGGCCCACAAGTCCTAATTACTTTGCTCTAAGTTCTGGCACAACGGGTTCTTCTAGTAAAAGAATACCTGTTACAGATGAAATGTTAGAGGTGATTAAACAATCGGGAGTAAAACAAATATTAGCCTTAAAAAACTTTAATTTACCCGCCAGTTTTTTTGAAAAAGAAATAATGATGCTTGGTAGTTCTACCAATTTAAATGAAAGAAAAGATGCAAAAGAGGAAGGTGAAATAAGTGGTATAACGGCAAGTAATATTCCTTTTTGGTTTAAAAGTTATTACAAACCTGGTGAAGATATTGCTAAAATAAGTGATTGGGATACACGTGTGCAAAAAATTGCTGAGGATGCAGCAAAATGGGATATCGGTGCTTTAAGCGGAATTCCATCTTGGATAGAATTAATGCTACAGAAAGTAATTGCATATCACAACCTGAATAATATTCACGAAATATGGCCAAATCTTCAAGTATATACTTCAGGGGGGGTGGCGTTTAGTCCCTATGAAAAAAGTTTTAAAGCATTATTAGGAAAAGAAGTTACGGTAATAGATACTTATTTAGCATCCGAAGGATATATAGCAACACAAGTAAGACCAGAAACTAAAGCAATGCAGTTAAATACAAATGGAGGTATTTATTTTGAGTTTGTTCCTTTTAAACCTGAATATATACTTTCGAACGGATCTTTAAAAAATGATGCTCCTTCTGTTACTTTAAAAGATGTCAAGTTAAATCAAGATTATGTTTTAATTATAAGTACGGTAAGTGGTTTATGGAGATACCTTATAGGTGATACAATTGAATTTACTGATGTTAAAAGAGCCGAAATAAAAATTACAGGACGAACAAAATTTTTCTTAAATATTGTAGGGTCGCAATTATCTGTTAATAAAATGGATGCAGGGATGAGGAGTTTAGAAGAGCGATTTAATACACAAATAACAGAGTATACTATTTGTGCAAAACAACATAAAGATGATAAATTTTATCATATTTGGTATATAGGAACAGATTTAAAAGAAGATGAAATACTAATTGCTGAAAAATTAGATGAATTTTTAAAAGGAGCAAATAAAAATTACAAAGTTGCACGAGGTAAAGCTTTAGAAGGTGTAAAAGTAAACATAATACCTGCTACTATTTTTCATAATTGGAGCGAGATAAATAAGAAAAAAGGAGGTCAGGTAAAAATGGAAAGAGTTATGGGGAGTGAAAAATTTGCTAAATGGGAAGCTTTTGTGAAAGAAGAACTAAAATCTTAAGGTTTTGAAGTAACATTATTACGGTTGTTAACCAGTTGAATAATTTCTTCAGGAGATAAATAATAACGTTTTATTCTATTTTTATAAGCTTGTGTTATATCGGCATTATTTAATATGAAGTTTTTGGTTTTCATAATATAATCCTCCATTCCTTGTTGAATAGCAAAATGGTCGGCTTTTCTTTCGGCGTTAATAATATGTTTTTCGAGAAATATATATTTGAAACCAAAACATATTAGTTGAGAATTACTCATTTCTTCATAATCCATAATATGTCCAAGTTCATGACCTATCCAGCCAATAAATACGTCATGTGGGATATCTCTTGTTTTTAAATCAGTACCAGATATTTTAAATTTTTCACTGATAAAAATAACATAATGCCTAGGTTTTTTTCCGAATAAAACGTTTAAAAACTGAGGTTGTGCTTGCATAGTCGATTTTTTAATGTCTTTTTTAAATTTAAAGGTAATAGGTATGTCTTCTAAAGACGGAAAGTAAGAAAGTGCTTTTGCTACCTTAGTTAAAATATTTTCAGGAATTCTTTTATTCTTTAAGTTACTCATGATTTTAGTTTAATTATATCCAAAAATAGTAGAATAAGCGTAGTTAAATTAACGTATATAAAACTATAATTAACTCTTTTATGTTATAGGTTTAAAAAGATAATTGTTTATTTAAAGAATAGTGTAGGTTAATAATTTTAGTTGTTTGTTATAATTAAAATTGATATTGATATAAAAAATTAGCATTAACTTTTTTACTTTCTACTAGTTTTGCTTGCTATATTTGTGGGAGTAAAAACAAATAATAATTTATAAAAAATAAAAAAATGGCAACAGCAGTAGGTAAAAAATTTCCAAGTTTAAGCGTAGATGCAATGAATGAAATGGGAGATACTTTTCAAGTAAATGTTTTAGAAGAAGCAGTGAAAAATAAGAAAAAAGTATTATTATTTTGGTACCCAAAAGATTTTACTTTTGTTTGTCCTACCGAATTACATGCTTTTCAAGCGGCTTTAGGTGAATTTGAAAAAAGAAATACCGTAGTAATTGGTGCTTCTTGTGATACTCCTGAAGTTCACTTTGCTTGGTTAAACCAATCTAAGGATAACGGAGGTATTGAAGGTGTAACATATCCTTTATTAGCAGATAGCAACCGTAACTTGTCATCAATTTTAGGTATTTTAGATATTACTGATGAGGTTTTTGACGAAGCAACACAAACCGTACAAGTAGTTGGCGATAACGTAACATATAGAGCTACGTATTTAATCGACGAAGAAGGAACCGTGTTTCATGAAGGAATTAATCATATGCCAGTAGGTCGTAACGTAAACGAATTTTTACGTTTAATCGATGCGTATGCACACGTTCAGAAAAATGGAGAAGTATGTCCTGCAAACTGGGAAGAAGGGAAAGATGCCATGAAGCCAAATGCAAAAGGAACAGCTGAATATTTAGCTTCTCACTAAAAAAATAATTATTATTTTATTGAAAGGAAATAAGTTCGTGTACTAAATTGGGGGATTAAAATACACGAACTCCTTTCTAACAACAACAAATTATGATACAAGAATTAAGTCAAGATAACTTAGCGGATTTAGTAGCAAGTAATAAAAAGGTAGCAGTGCAATTCTCGGCAACTTGGTGTGGAAATTGTCGTATTATGAAGCCGAAATTTAAAAAATTAGCTTCTGAAAATGAAGAAATTACTTTTCTAATTGTTGATGCCGAGAAATTTCCTGAAAGTAGAAAATTAGCAGACGTTAGTAATTTACCAACCTTTGCAACTTTTGTTGATGGTAAATTTGTAAATCAAGTACAAACCAATAAATTTGATTCTTTAAAAGAATTAATCAACGAAGTTGTATAATTAAAGTACCTTAAAAATAGCCGTATGAAATTACCTGTAATAAAACATTTAACTTCTTTTATTGAAGAAAATGACCAAGATTATATCTTAGAAACTATTGAAACTTTAGAGGCTTTAACAGAAGTTCCATCTTTAAAAGATGAAGAATTAGACGTTATTGGTGAGTTAATTTCCAATATGTACGGAGCTATTGAAGTTGATAAAATGATAAAAGATGGTACTCCTAAAAAAGAAGCATTGAATATTTTTATGAAACGTGTTTTAGGATCGATTGATAAATAATCATAAAAAAATAACGAATAATAATTTTTAAATTATTTGATAAAATCCCAAGCTTTATGGCTTGGGATTTTTTGTTATTTCAATTCATGAAAACTTCTTTTTCCTATCTTAATTTTCATTTCTTTGGTTAGTGAAATATTGGTTTGCGGATCGGTTATTTTTTGACTATTGACTTGAATCGCTCCACTTATAATAAGTCTTTTAATGGCAGATTTTGTTAAATCATTCTTTAAGAAACTACATAAATTAGTTAACGTAATGATATTTTCTTTTGCTTGAATCGATTTTAAACTTACAGGATGATATGCTTTATTTTCGGCTTTTTTACTTTGAAATTGATTGATAAAAAAAAGTTCAGCATCTTTTGCTGCTTGTTCATTATAATATTGTTTAATAATATTTTTAGCGATTATTTTTTTAATTTCCATAGGATTTTCTCCCGTACTTAACCGTTTTAAAATTGCTTGTTTTTCTAATACTGAAAAATCAGTTGTAAGCTTTAAAAATTCGGTAATTAAATCATCAGAAATAGACATTATTTTACCAAAAATATCAGTTGGTTCATCAGTTAATCCAATGGTATTGTTGAGTGATTTACTCATTTTTTCTTTACCATCTAAACCTCTTAATAACGGCATACACATTATTATTTGCGGACTCATATTAAAGCTTTGCTGAATTTGTCTTCCCATGGTACAGTTAAAAAGTTGATCGGTTCCGCCCATTTCAATATCCGCTTTTATTTTTACAGAATCATATCCTTGTAAAATAGGGTATACCAATTCATGCATAGCAATTGGGGTGTTTTCTGTAAATCGTTTGTTAAAATCATTTCGATGCATTAATTGAGCAACCGTAACTTTCGATAAAAGTTGAATAACATCAGAAAAAGAAAGTGTTTCTAGCCATTCAGAATTATAAACAATTTTAGCTTTTGATAGCTCAATAATTTTAGCTAATTGTTGTAAATAAGTTTCGGCATTATACTGTACTTCTTTGGTTGATAAAGGTTTTCTACTTTTATTTTTTCCAGTAGGATCACCAATTTTTGCGGTAAAACTTCCAACTAATATTATTATATGATGTCCTAAATCTTGAAATTCTCTTAATTTTTTTAAGACCACAGCATGTCCTAAGTGAAGATCTGGCGCAGTAGGATCAAACCCAAGTTTAATAATTAATTTTCGATTTTCTTTGCTAACTTCTTGTAGTTTTTCTTCGAGACCTTTTTCAGGAAGAATAATTGCTACATTTTCTTTTAATTTGTTGATTGTATCCATTTTTTTTGCATAAAAAAAAGCCCGAGCAAAATGCTCGGGCTTTAGGTTTTGGTAGTATATAGTATTTTTAATTTAAAATATATGCATAGCCTATCCGAGTACTCATTATATGGTAATAATAAGTACTGAAAAAAGGAAGACGTAATATGCTTTTCAAAAATTTCATTTTGATATTTAACAATCTTTAATTGTTTTTTGCCTATTTATTTTAGGCTGAATTTTTAATCTTATTATTTTATCTTAAAAAATAAGATTAAAATCAAGCTATAAAATTATATAAAAACAAGTTGTTAAACAAGTTATCTAATCGATTAAAATTTAAAACTGTTTTTTTTACCTATTTTTAAAAATAATAGGTTGATATATTGTGGTAAATTTCTCAAAATCTTTTGAACAAATAAGGCTAGGATATGACATTAAAAGTAATTGAAAAGCTTCTTTTCCTACTGATAAAGCGGGGGTTTCATAATAATGTGAATTTAGTTGAAAACCAATTCGTTCATAAAATTGTATTCTACGTTTATTGATTTTACTATTTGGTAATTCTACTTCTAATAAAACAGTTTTACGACTATTTTTTATAAAATTTTCAAGTATTTTTTTACCATATCCTTTATTTCTATGGATTGAATCCGTGGCAAAATGGTCTATAAAATGTAATGATTCAAAATTCCACCAGAGTAAAAAACCAATAAATTTATTTTCATGAAGGATCACTTCAAAATGATATTTTGAATTTTTTAAGATGATAATTTGTGTGTCTAATAAGCGTCGTTCTTCTTCAGGAAAAGCTTCTTGATAAAGTTTCCAAGCTTCTGAAAAATAAGTATCTGTAATGTTTTTAAGTCGTTTAATTTCGAAATTCATAACTAGAAATCGTTTTTAATGCTTTTATCAGCAAATTAAATTATAGAAAGCTCAAAATACTATTAAAATAGTATTTTGAGCTAACTTGATTAAAGAATAAAGGAAAGTATTAACTATTTTAGTCTTTAGAAATTTTATGTTCCCAGTATGCACCACTAATATCTGTAATTTTTACAGTGTATATTCCTTTTGATAGTGTGTTTAATATATCTTTTTTAAAGCGTAGTGTTGCTTTTGCTCCTAAAGGAATAATCAAACTATGCTTTGCTGGTTTTATTTTGGCAACATAATAATTGGAAATATTTTCTTTTTTAAAGGAAGCTAAATCTTTTTGATTATACTTAAAAATAGTATTTTTTTGTGCATCAAATAATTCAATAGCGATGGTCCAAGAGCCGTAAACATCAACGCCTTCAGTTCTAAAAACATCAAAAGAAAGAATATTATTTTTTATTTTACCTTGTGTAATTTCAAGTGTTGGTTTTACCGATTTGTTGTGAAGCGTACCCCATAATCCGCCGTGAAATACTTGATTTGTCATCAATGTCATTCCTAAAATAAACAGTGAACCAATGAGTACAACTTTTGGAAATATAGTGTCTTTAATTGGTAAAATTCCTGATGCTAACCAAGCAAACCAGTTCTTTTTGGTTATAGAAAAATTATTTTTAATCAGATAATTATCTAATGAATACGTACCACTTCCTGTTAAAAATAAGACAAAACCAGTTGCAATACCGAGTACTCCAATTTGCCATTCATCCAGACAAGTAGTGCCAATCCATCCTGAACCAAGAAGAATTCCCATTGCTAAGAAAAATACGCCAATACTCATTATTCGGGTAAATAATCCGAAGATAATAAACAGGCCAACAATTCCTTCAATAATAGTAAAAATAACCATGTTTAACCATAGCATATCTGGATTTTCAACGAGATACTGAATAATAGGTTTTATGCCTAGTGCATTAGGTAAAAAGTGATTAAATTTTTCACCAATATACCCCGCAACTTCAGGGTCTAGTTTGTTTGCTAAAATGGTTCTTCTCCAAAAAGCTGAAAAATATGTCCAACCAATTACCAATCTTATTGCGAGTACTAAAAGTCCTGCATCATTTTTTATATTGATATTTTTCATTATATCCTTTTTATATTGTTAATGAAATAAATCCTTTTTTTATCAGCTGAAATCCATATAAAATACCATTTTTAGTGATTGTTATATTTTCAGGTAATTCACTTTTCTTTATTTTTAATTTATCTAAAGAAATACCACAAACAAACACTTTTACATGTTGTTTTTTAGCGGTTATTAGTAACTTATTGAAAGCATAATTCTTAGGAATATCACTTACCGTTTTCCCGAAAATAATGACATGAAAATCGCCATATTTAAAACCATCTTCTTTGGCTAATTCATTAGCTGTTAGTAATATTGGTTCGAGTTGCTTACTGTTTTTAGTAAGTATAACATAGTTGTTTTTTGAGTTGTTTTTTGTGCTAGTTTTTTGTGCTTGTATTTGTGTTATCGTAATTAAAAAAAGGAAAATTGTTGTTATATGTAGAATTGAATTTTTCATGTTTTGAAAATTTTAAATTTTGATTGCTACTAAAAAAAGTAAACGAGGTAATGCTTGAAATATCACTACATGATTTGTAGCTAATTTCAAGTTTATAAATTATGATAATATCAGTTTTTACTGATGTCTTATTTCAAAAAAAAACTAATTAATTATAGGTAATTGGTAAATTTTTGATATAAAATATAAAGTGGAATCGTAGTCGCTGAATAATTTCTAGCTTCTCGAAATTGAGTAGATAGGTTAGAAGCATCAGTAATTTTAGGTACTTTTTTAAAACCTACGAAAACAAGTGGTAGATATTTAAAACAAGTGTTAAATTTGATTAATTTACTTTGGGGAAGTACAGCATTATTGCAAGAAATAGTAATCGTTGTTTTGCTTTTGTTGATAACCTGTGTTGTCGGAAAACCAAGTTTTGCTTCTACAAAATTACGAATCTTGCAAGGTGAAATTAACAATAATAGTACAAGTCCTAAAAGAGGAATTGTATTTTGTATTGTTTTTATGTTTAATTTTTTTTTCACCTTGCTAAGATACAGTATAGAAATAGGATAATTTGTTATTGTTTTCTTAATGAAATTAAAGCGCTATTTATTCTGATTTGTTTTGCTCTTTTTGTTGGTTCTGCTCGTTCATTTTTCTAACCAATGCTTTTAAACGCTCTTTGTTTTGAAGCTTTTCAAGTTTTACTTTGTTTTCTTTTTGTTTCATTAAGCGAGTGTGTTTCGCTTTATTTGCTGTGTTTTTGGCTTTTCCTTTTTTAGGCATTTTGAGGTGTTTTTTATTTTTTTATCATTAATAAACCTAAGAAAGTAAGTAATCCGTTTAAAACTAATACGAAAAATCCAAAATCGAAATTGAATAATGTTTTACTAAAATAGCTTATTAAAAATGTGAAAATAGGAGATACAATACAAATTATAGGAACTAATTTATCTTTTATATTCAGTTTTGTAAATAATCCGAAGGCATATAAACCTAATAAAGGTCCGTAAGTATAACCCGCAAATTGAAATATTTTAGCAATTACACTAGCATCTGCAATAAAATATTTAAATACTAAAATAGTTGCGATAAGTACAAGTGAAAATAAGATGTGTATTTTCTTACGGATTTTCTCTTTTTCTTGTTCATCTGTTTTTTTATCGATTTCTAAAATATCAATACTAAAAGATGTTGTTAATGATGTTAACGCACTGTCGGCACTTGAATATGCAGCGGCAATTAATCCTAGTAAAAAGAATAAAGAAGTTGCTAAACCTAAATTTCCACTCATGGCAATCATCGGAAATAATTGGTCTTTATGTGCATCTAATCCGTTAATAGTTGCATAATCTGTAAGTAAAACACCTAAAGCTAAAAAGAAAAAATTAACGATTACTAAAACAATCGTAAACCAAAACATATTTTTTTGAGCATCTTTTAAATTACGACAGGTTAAATTTTTCTGCATCATATCTTGATCTAAACCTGTCATAACAATTGCTATAAATGCTCCAGATAAAAACCGATTCCAAAAATAATTTCCTGCTTTTATATCATCAAAAAAGAACATTTTAGCCGATTTACTTTCAGAAATATAGGTAAATAAACTGTCAATTTGTAGGCTATCTTTAATCATGATAATACAAACACCAACGGCAATTAACATGAATAAAGTTTGCAGCGTATCTGTCCAAACAATAGTTTTTATACCGCCTTTAAAAGTGTATAACCAAATTAATAAAATGGTAATGGTTACGGTTACCCAAAACGGAATTCCGTAGGCATCAAACAAAATTAATTGTAAAACATTGGCAACCAAAAACAACCTGAAAGCCGCACCAATAGTTCTTGATAATAAGAAAAAAGAAGCACCCGTTTTATAGGAATAACTTCCAAAACGGTCTTCTAAATAAGTATATATTGATGTTAAATTTAAGCGATAATAAAGCGGAAGTAATACTAAACCGATAACAGCGTAACCAACTACGTAGCCAAAAACCATTTGCATATAACTCATTTGTTGCCCCTCAACCCAGCCAGGAACAGAAATAAAAGTAACGCCAGAAAGTGAAGCGCCAATCATCCCGAAGGCAACTAAATACCAAGGCGAAGAATTGTTTGCCTTAAAAAACGTGTTATTGTTTGCTGATTTACTTGTAAGATAAGATATTAAAATTAATACCCCAAAATAGGTGAGTATAAGTAATATTATATGTAGTGGTTGCATAATTTAATAGCTAGTTATGAATTACGAAAGTACTAATTTAGTTTATCGTAATTCATAACTTGTACCTATAAAATTACATTTCAATAATGATGTCTTCGATGTTTTTACGAACCTTTTTTAGGTCTATCATATAATCATCTTCAGCTCTAAAACCAACAGGTAGTACTAATACTGATGTTAAATTATGTTTGTCTAAACCTAAAACTTCATCATATTTTTCAGGTATAAAACCTTCCATTGGGCAAGAATCTATTTTTTCATTTGCAGCAACAGTCATTAAATTTCCTAATGAAATATAAGCTTGATTTTTATTCCAAACAGTTAATTCTTCTTGTGTTTTGTTACCAATTGAATCAGTTAACATTTTTTTAAACGGTGCTAAAATTTCATCAGGCGTATTTCTCATTTTTTTTACTAATGAAAAATAAGCATCAACATCGGATACGCTATATTTTTTAGGAATACATAAAACTAATACATGAGATGCTTGGGCAACTTGTGGCTGATTCCAAGAATGTGAAACTAATTGTTGCTGAGTTTCTTTATTTTGAATAACAACCATTTTAACAGGCTGTAATCCGTAAGAAGTAGCGGTTAAATTAAAGGCTTCTTTTAAAGTAGTTATTTGTGTTTCTGAAAGTGATTTATTTTTATCGAATTTTTTAACAGCATAACGCCATTTTAAATTTTCTATAATATTCATGTTGTAGAGTTTTATTTATTTAGCAAAAATACAATTGATATTAATAACTGTTAGTGTTGTATTATTGTTAAAATTGATGATTGAATCGATTTATTCTTTATAGTTAATTATTTAGAGGCTATAAATAATAGCCTGCCAGCTAAGTATAATAATTATATTTTAGGTGAATTTATAGGGGTAGTTTATTGAAATTGAGTTGATGTTTTTATATATAAAATAGTAATTGTATTGATATATAGGGTTTTATTTTTTTTTATTATATTAATGGCTAAAAAATAATTGCTAATTTATATATATGAAAGAGGAATTTATACACTTTTTGTGGCAATATAAATTGTTTAGTACAGCTACTTTAAAATCAACAACTAATGAAATTATTAAAATTGTTAAACCTGGATTGTATAATAAAAATACTGGGCCAGATTTTTTAAATGCTCAATTAATAATAAACAATCAATTATGGGTTGGTAATGTAGAGATTCATGTTAATTCATCAGATTGGTATGTGCATAAACATGAAGGAGATAAAAATTATGACGCTGTAATTTTACATGTAGTTTGGGAGCATGATTCGATTATTTTTATGAAAAATAATCAATCTTTACCAACGCTTCAATTAAAAAATATTATTAATGCAGGTATATTAAAAAACTATCAAAAATTATTTTCGAAACAGCAGTGTTGGATTCCTTGCGAAAACCAAATAACTACAATTGATGTTTTTTTAATAAATAACTGGTTAGAACGATTGTATTTAGAGAGATTAGAAAGGAAATCGGTTTTTATTAAACAATTATTATCTAATTCAAGTAATGATTATGAAGCTGTGTTATTTCAATTACTAGCTAAAAATTTTGGATTAAAAATAAACGGAGATGCTTTTCTACAAGTAGCAAAATCATTTAATTTTTCAGTTTTAAGAAAGGTTCGATTTAATGAACTGGAACTCTCTGCTTTGTTATTTGGTCAGGCAGGTTTTTTTGAGAGAGATATTGAAAATAGGTATTTTAATCAATTAAAAAAAGAGTATAATTATTTAAGATATAAGTTTGATTTGTTACCTATTTCTAATAATTTATTTCAGTTTTTTAGAATGCGACCTACAAATTTTCCAACCATACGTATAGCTCAATTAGTTGCCTTATTTTATAAGCATGATAATTTGTTCTCTAAATTAATGCAATTAAATAAACTAGAAGATTTTTATAGGTTATTTTCAGTTGAGGTAAATGATTTTTGGAAAACACATTATACGTTTGAAACAGTATCTAAAAAATCATCTAAAAAAATAACAAAATCATTTATTGATTTATTATTAATAAATACGATTATTCCTTTAAAGTTTGTTTATGAACAAAGTAGAGGTGAAGTAAATGAAGAGGCAGTGTTTAGGTTAATACAGCAAATTAAACCAGAGAAGAATTCAATTATTTCAAAGTTTTTAAATATTAAAGTTGCTGTTAATAATGGTTTTGAAAGTCAGGCATTGTTAGAGTTGAAAAATAATTATTGTGAAAAGAAACGTTGTTTAGAATGTGCAATAGGTAACAGTTTATTAAGAAAATAAAAAAGACCTAACAGTTTTTAATTAGTCAGGTCTTTTTTTTGTGTTAAATTTCAATTTAATACAAATTTTTATACTTGGTAGGGTTTGCTTCATTCATAATTTCATATATTTTTTCAAAAATATCTTCAGCAGATGGTTTAGAAAAATAATCGCCATCAGTACCATAAGCAGGTCTGTGTGCTTTTGCAGTTAACGTTTGCGGTTTGCTATCTAAATATTTATATCCGTTTTGATTTTCAATTATTTCTTGTAATAAATAAGCAGAAGCTCCTCCTGGCACATCTTCATCAACAACTAATAAACGATTTGTTTTAGCAATAGATTTTACGGTGTCATGATTTAAATCAAAAGGTAATAAACTCTGTGCATCAATAATTTCAATATCAATGCCAACTTGTATTAATTCTTTTGCGGCTTCTTGTACAATTCGTAAAGTAGAACCATAAGAAATTACAGTAATATCTGTTCCTTCTTTTATGGTTTCAATAACACCTATAGGAGTTTTAAATTCTCCTAAGTTAGTAGGTAATTCTTCTTTTAAGCGATAACCATTTAAGCATTCTATTACTAAAGCAGGGTCATCTCCTTGTAATAAGGTATTATAAAAACCTGCAGCTTTTGTCATGTTTCGAGGAACTAACACATGTATTCCTCTAATGTTGTTTATAATTCCTCCCATTGGTGATCCAGAATGCCAAATACCTTCTAAACGGTGCCCACGGGTACGTATAATTAAAGGTGCTTTTTGTTTGCCAAAGGTACGGTAACGAAGTGTTGCTAAATCGTCGCTCATAATTTGTAAAGCATATAACAAGTAGTCTAAGTATTGAATTTCTGCAATAGGGCGTAATCCACGCATTGCCATTCCTATACCTTGCCCTAGAATAGTAGCTTCACGAATACCAGTGTCTGAAACTCTTAGTTTGCCATATTTTTCCTGTAAACCTTCTAGTCCTTGATTTACATCACCTATAAAACCTGCATCTTCTCCAAAAATGATTACGTCAGGATGTTTTTTTAAAATAGCATCAAAATTGTCACGCATAATAATGCGAGCGTCTACCATTTTTTTTTCAGGTGTATATATAGGTGCTTCAGAAGCAACTTTTTTGGTAGCTAAAGCTGTTTCACTTAGTAAGTGTGATGAAAATTTAATAGCAGCGTTGTTAATAGCTGTTTTAATAAAGTTTTGGAGTGTTGTTTTTTCTTCAAAACTTTCATCTTTTAAGTAGCGTAAACTTTTACGAGTAGCAATTAAAATATCTTTTCTAATAGGTTCAGTAATACTAGTTAACTCATTTTTATATTTTGTAATAAATGAGCTATTATTGCTTTTTTGAGCTACTTTTTCTAGTAAATCAGCAGCGGTAGTAACTTCGGCTTTTATTTCATTAGTATATGCAGTCCAAGCATTACGTTTTGCTTGGCTTACTTCTTTTTTTGCTTGTTTTTCTATATCAATTAATTCTTCTTCAGAATCAATAAGTTTTAAAATACCTCCATTTTCATCTTGTAATTCAAACTCTAAAATCCATTTTCGCATTTGTGAAATACAATCATACTCTTGTTCCCATTGTAAACGTTTGGTAGATTTGTAGCGTTCATGAGACCCAGAAGTTGAGTGTCCTTGAGGTTGTGTTAATTCCTTAACATGTATTAATACCGGAACGTGTTGTTTTCTAGCAATTTTGGAAGCTTTGTTATAAATGTCTATTAATTGTACATAATCCCAGCCATTAACAACAAAAATTTCATATCCGTTAGTATTTTTTTCTCTTTGAAACCCTTTTAAAATTTCAGAAATATTTTCTTTTGTTGTTTGGTGTTTAGCATGTACTGAAATACCGTATTCATCATCCCAAATACTCATTACCATTGGTACTTGTAAAACACCCGCAGCATTTATGGTTTCAAAAAAAACCCCTTCAGAAGTACTTGCATTTCCTATAGTACCCCAAGCAACTTCATTTCCTTTATTCGAAAAATTAGTGTAATTTTCTAAAACTTTTACATTTCTATAAATTTTAGAAGCTTGAGCTAATCCTAATAAACGAGGCATTTGTGCTGCAGTTGGCGAAATATCTGCAGAGGAATTTTTTTGAGCTGTTAAATTTTTCCATTGCCCATTTTCATCTAATGAATGTGTAGCAAAATGACCTCCCATTTGTCTGCCAGCAGACATTGGTTCAATATCAATATTAGTATGTGCGTATAACCCCGCAAAAAATTGCTGGGGAGTTAATTCATTAATAGCCATCATAAAGGTTTGGTCTCGATAATAACCAGATCTAAAATCACCATTTTTAAAAGCCTTAGCCATGGCTAATTGTGGCACCTCTTTGCCATCACCAAAAATTCCGAATTTAGCTTTGCCGGTTAAAACCT
The DNA here is from genome assembly GCF_964507685.1 of Tenacibaculum aestuariivivum. Lineage (GTDB taxonomy): Bacteria > Bacteroidota > Bacteroidia > Flavobacteriales > Flavobacteriaceae > Polaribacter > Polaribacter aestuariivivum. The sequence goes on along the minus strand of NZ_OZ208414.1, from coordinate 1,001,067 downwards.
CTCTTCGTCCTAACAAACTACATTCTCTACTGATACGAGCAATCCGATAGTCATTTAAAACTTCATTTTTAAAGTCTTGAAAAGAAAGTTGTTGAGTATTAACTATTTCGGCATTTTGCATCATAATCATCTAATTTTGGTCTGTTTACAAAGATAGCTTTTTTAGGTGATAATTAAAAACTTCTACTTTTATTGAGGAATATGTAAAGTAGCTTTTTTAAATGTTAAATTATTGAATTATTTACAGTAAACCTCTTCTAAAAAAATTATAAACTCTATCAATATCAGTACTAATTATAAATTTTATTTTTGAAGAATAATCTTTTTTTGTTATTTCAAACCCTTCATTGGTATAAATAGGAAGATAGAATTCAAAAATATTAGGAAGAAAATTTAAACGGATCCCATTTTCATAAAAATACTTTGGAGTTGAATTTTTGTTTTTTAAAATAGCAAAGTCATTATAAATTTCGGTCCATTTACATATGCTAATATTTGTATTTATAGCTGTAATTAGCTTATTAGAGAAATAAGGTTTTTTAAAATTAGATTTGAATCCTCCTTGATCTACTATAAATTGTTGGCTAAAAATACCTTTGCTTTCTGACCTGCCGAACAAATTTTGTTCAAACAAATAATCTGATCCACGATTCAAGGCAAAGCTATAATAATTTCCTTGTGATTTGTTATGTAAAAAGTATCCACCAAAGAAACGAATTTGATAACTTTTATCATTTGTAAAAAACTTTCGAAATCGAAAATCTGTAGTAACTTTTGAAAATTTAGAATTAAATTCAGTATTAACAGCATACATTATATTGCCAACAGCATTGTATTTAGAGTTAATATATCTGATATTTAAAATATTGTATTTATTTTTTTCTTCTTTTATGTTATTTTGGCTACTTTCCTTGTGTATTGTAATAAGCCTACCTGATAAGGTTTTTGTGCCATTATCTCTAAGGTTATTTCGTTTAAACTGTATGTTTATAAAAGGAATAAACGTATTGTATTCAAGCTTTGGAGCGTAATGAAAATGATTACCGTTAATACCATAACGAATTTTATAAATATTAGATTTTTTAAAAAAGTGATTATATGAGAAAGAATAAGAGCCTGTGAAATTGTTGCTTTTTGTGCTATAATTAGGTGTTATACTATATTCAAAATTATGTTGTAATACTGCATTATTATTTAAATTTACACCAAGTATTAATCCATCGTATAAATTGTATTTAAAATTAGGATAATAAAATAACTGATTATAGTATGGGTTTTGAATATCTTTAAAAAAACGAAATTGAAGTGGTTTGTTAATTAGTGTATTGTTTACTTTTCTAAAATTATCTAAAGAATTATATTCGGGGTAACTATTTTCATAATTTAAAGCTAGTTTATCAAAATTACCTTTTTTTATTTTGATTGTTTTTGTACTGTCAGTTCCTGTAATCCATTTTTTAAACTTAATATCTTTTTTTTGTATTCCGTACAGCGCTATTGGTGAGGCAAAGGTTCTTTTATTTTTAATAGTAACCTCCAATGAATCTTTGTTTTTTGAGTTAACTATTTTAGTTATTTTGTAATCAATTTTTTTGTTAGTTTTTATATAGTCGTTAAAAAACCACTTTAAATCTTTGTTAGTTTTTTTTTGAATTATTTGACTAAAATTTTCAGTAGTACTTAGTTTTAATTTATTTTTCACATAAAATTCTTTGATAGCGTTAACTAAGGTATCTCCTCCAATAAAATCTTGTAGATATAATAAACCTAGTCCAGCTTTATATTTACTAACAATTTTTCGATTAAAGTTAGAAAGTGAATCAGCAGGAGTTGTTAATGCTTGATCGTAAAATCTGCGAGCACTAAATTGATATACAAAAGCAAATTTATCAAGCTGTTTTAATTTAGCTATGTTGTATGTTTTTAAAGGCCAATATTTAGAGTATTTTCCTAAAATAGTAGTATTAGGATGATAATTTTTAATATATTTTATCAGTAAAAATGTTTCTAAACCATCTGTAAGCCAGTAATCATTTCGTTGATTTAAGAGTAAAACATCTTCAATATATTTTTTAGTGAGCGATTTAAAAAAATTAATTTCCCATTTAAAACTTTTAGGAAATGGTTTTAACCAATTAGGAATTCCGTAAATTTCATGTGTTGAGTTTTTATTAATAGTAGTGGCGTCAATAAAAATTTCAGGATGTGGGTGTTTACCTAAAAAATTTTCAATAAAGTTAATTTGTTTATTTATAATTTTAGAAGTTGTGTCCGCAGGAATAGTTTTTAGATATGCATCCGTTTTTATTTCTTTATCTTTTATTTTAAAGGATTTAAATCGATTAAGAGAATCAATATGAAGAATAATATCTTTTTTTCTTTTTCCGACTAAATAGTAATTGGTATAGTTTTTCTTATTTGTTTTTTTTTGATATAAATTACTAACGAGTGTGTATTTTTTAGGAATATTGATGTTTATAGCATAATTACTAAGGTTTTCATATAAATCATCAATATTTAAATTGCTCATTAAATGCCATTTCTTTTTATATACTGATGGTGTTATATACCAAAAACGTAAATGATATCCTGTTTTTGTTTTTCCGTATTTTGTAAATGTTGCATTAGGAATTTTAACAATATAAGTGGCTGTTAAAATAAGGCTGTCTTTGGGGTTAAGTGTTTTATTTAATGGTATTTTGATTATATCTGGTTGATTTTCTTTTTCGTTAAATAAAACAGGTTTATAGTTTACATTAATGCTGTAAATTTTTGTGTATCCTCTATCTTTTTCTTTAGCAAAAAAAAAGTTTTTTTTATAATCATCTATAAAACGTTTGCCTAATGGAGTGTTGTTGTTTTTAAAACTATTAGCCCAGTTATGAAGAAAAATAGAAGAAAGACTATCAGAAGAGTTGTTGTGAAAAACAGTTTTTTGTTGAATATAAAGCAGGTTATTTTTATCGTCTAATTCTGCATTTATATCAATAGTATTTGTTTGGGCTGTTAATGTATAACAGTACAAACAAAATAAATGTAAAACTATATATAATTGATATTTCAAAATGAGGTTAAATAGCTCGTTGAAAATTCAACGAGCTTTATGTATATTTTTAGAAATTTGGTTTTAACTGATGTTTAGCGTAGAATTTATTAAAATGTTCAACAGCTTCATCAGCAGTATCAACAAGTCTAAATAAATTTAAATCCTTTTCACTTATATTACCTTCTTCTAAAAGGGTGTTTTTAATCCAATCGAGTAAACCACTCCAAAATTTTGTTCCAATTAAAACAATAGGAAAACGCCCAATTTTATTGGTTTGTATCAATGTAATGGCTTCGAACAATTCATCCATAGTACCAAAACCACCAGGCATAACAACAAAACCTTGCGAGTATTTTACAAACATTACTTTACGAACAAAAAAGTAATCAAAATCTAAACTTTTACCTTGATCAATCCAAGGATTATCGTGTTGCTCAAAAGGTAAATCAATATTTAAACCAACAGAAACACCTTTGCCTCGGTTTGCACCTTTGTTACCAGCTTCCATAATTCCAGGTCCACCACCAGTAATAACACCAAAACCATTTTGAGTAAGTTTATAAGCAACTTCTTCAGCTAATTTATAGTAAGGATGGTCTGGTTTTGTGCGAGCAGAACCAAAAATAGATACACAAGGACCAATTTTACTTAATTTTTCATAACCTTCAACAAATTCCGCCATTATTTTAAAAATAGCCCAAGAATCGTTTGTTTTTATTTCGTTCCAAGTTTTTGGTTGTAATTTTTCTTTTATTTTTCTATCATCATTCGGATTCATATCTTATTTTTTTATAATTAATCTTTTGTTTTTTTTTAGAAGCTTACTAAGCTAGTTCTTTTTTTAAGAATTTAGCAGTATAGCTTGTTTTATGTTTGGCTACTTTTTCAGGAGAACCAGTTATTAAAACTTCCCCACCATTTTTACCACCTTCCATACCAATATCAATAATGTAGTCTGCAAGTTTAATAACATCCATATTATGTTCAATAATTAACACGGTATTTCCTTTATCTGCTAATTTATTTAACACGTTCATTAAAATACGAATGTCTTCAAAATGTAAACCGGTGGTAGGTTCATCTAAAATATAAAAAGTATTTCCGGTATCTCTTTTTGATAATTCTGAAGCTAATTTAATACGTTGCGCTTCTCCACCAGAAAGTGTTGTTGATTGCTGACCTAAGGTTATGTAGCCTAAGCCAACATCTTTAATAGTTTTTAATTTTCGATGTATTTTAGGAATTAATTCAAAGAAATCGGTAGCTTCATTAATAGTCATATTTAAAATATCAGCAATTGATTTTCCTTTATATCGAATTTCTAAGGTTTCTCTGTTAAATCGTTTTCCTTGACAAGTTTCACAAGTTACGTTAACATCAGGTAAAAAGTTCATTTCGATAACTCTAACTCCGCCACCCTGACAGGTTTCACAACGTCCGCCTTTTACGTTAAAACTAAAACGCCCAGGTTTATAACCTCTAATAGCAGCTTCGGGTGTTTTAGCAAACAAACTTCTAATTTCTCCAAAAGTACCCGTGTATGTTGCAGGATTTGAACGAGGAGTTCTACCAATTGGCGATTGATCAATATCAATAACTTTATCAATATGTTCTAAACCTTCAATTTTTTTATAAGGCATTGGTTTTTTTACACCACGATAAATATGAGCATTTAAAATAGGATATAAAGTTTCATTAATTAAGGTCGATTTTCCACTTCCAGAAACTCCTGTAACACAAATCATTTGCCCTAAAGGAAATTTAACAGTAACATTTTTTAAGTTATTTCCTGATGCTCCAGAAAGTTTAATAAAGTTTCCATTTCCTTTTCTTCGTTTTGTTGGAATGGCTATTTTTTTTCTACCTGTTAAGTAATCGGCAGTTAATGTGTTGTGTAATTTTAAATCGTCAAAAACTCCTTGACTTACAATTTCTCCACCGTGTATTCCTGCACCAGGACCGATATCTAAAACAAAATCGGCTTGTTCAATCATGTCTTTATCGTGTTCTACAACTAAAACAGAGTTTCCGATATCACGAAGTTTTATAAGCGATTTAATCAATTTTTCGTTATCACGTTGATGTAAACCAATACTTGGTTCATCTAAAATATATAAAACACCAACTAATTGCGAACCAATTTGAGTAGCTAAGCGAATTCGTTGTGCTTCTCCTCCAGATAATGATTTTGAAGTTCTATCTAATGTTAAATAATCTAAACCAACATCTAATAAAAACTGAATTCTTGTGCGTATTTCTTTTAATATTTCACTTGCAATTATTAATTGTTTTTCTGATAAACGACTTTCAATATCTTTAAACCAAATAGCTAATTCGGTTACGTCCATTTGTGCTAAATCGCTAATGTTTTTATCAGTAAATTTAAAATGAAGCGCTTCTTTTTTTAACCTTTTTCCCTCACAGACAGAACAAGTAACTTCATCCATAAAGTCTTTTGCCCAGCGTTTTATGGTAGTACTTTCTGCATTTTTATATTGATTTTCTATAAAAGCGATAATTCCTTCAAAATCAATTTCATAATTTCGTGTTACACCAAGTTCTTTGGAATTTATTTCGAATTTATCATTTCCACCATGTAAAATAATTTCCAATGCAGTTGCTGGAATTTTGTTTATCTGATCGGTAAGTTTAAAATTATGTCTGTCGGCAATTGTTTGTAATTGTTTAAAAATCCAACTACTTTTTTGATTTCCTAGAGGAACAATTCCACCATTTTTTATAGAAAGACTATCATCAGGAATTAATTTTTTTATATTGATTTCATCAGTAATTCCGAGTCCGTTACAATTAGAACAAGCACCTCTTGGCGAATTAAATGAAAAAGTATTTGGTTCGGGGTTTGGATAGGCTATTCCAGTACTTGGACACATCAATTCACGACTAAAATAACGTGGCTTTTCATTATCAACATCAACCACCATTAAAATATTATTACCTGTGTATAAGGCTGTTTTAATAGTTTCTTCTAATCGTTTTTCTGATTTTTTATTTACAACTAAACGATCAATAACCACTTCAATATCGTGAGTTTTGTATCTGTCAAGTTTCATTCCTTTAACAATCTCTTTTATTTCGCCATTAACACGAACTCTAACAAAACCTTGTTTGGCTATTTGTTCAAAAAGCTCACGATAATGTCCTTTTCTAGCTCTAATTAAAGGAGCAAGAACGGCGATACGTTTTTCGTTAAAATCTTTTAAAATCAATTGTCTGATTTGTTCATCAGAATAACTGACCATTTTTTCGTTGGTATTATACGAGTAAGCATCCGAGGCACGAGAAAAAAGTAATCGCAAAAAATCATAAATTTCCGTAATTGTTCCTACTGTTGAACGTGGACTTTTATTGGTGGTTTTTTGTTCGATAGCAATAACGGGTGATAAACCATCAATTTTATCAACATCGGGTCTTTCTAGTCCGCCTAAAAACTGACGAGCATATGCCGAAAAGGTTTCAATATATCTACGTTGTCCTTCGGCATAAATAGTGTCGAAAGCTAATGATGATTTTCCACTACCACTCAGCCCTGTAATAACGACGAGTTTTTCACGAGGAATTTTAACATCAATGTTTTTTAAATTATGAGCTCTAGCTCCGTATACTTCTATGTATTCTTGTTCTTTCAAAGTGCTATTTTTACCAAAAAAACAAAGTTACATAAACCAAATTTATTTTAAAGCTGATGTTATAAACAAATCAGTGTAAATTGGTATCTTGCAATTAAAATAGGTTATATGAAATTTATTCATTTGGTACGACATTTTTTTGAGCGTCATGGTTTTGCGGTATCATCAAGGCTTGCTGACCGTTTAGGTATGCGTGCAACCAATGTGCGATTATTTTTTATTTATATATCATTTGTAACCATAGGCTTATCTTTTGGTGTGTATTTAACACTGGCGTTCTTGTTAAGGTTAAAAGATATGATTTACACTAAAAGAACATCCGTTTTTGATTTATGATAAATAGTATGTTTAAATCACGACTGTATAAAGCAATTTTATTTTCAGTATTAATTTTATCAATAGGAGTAGGAGGCTACTTAATGTTGTTTAATTATTCTTTTATTGATGCTTTGTATATGACTATTATTACCATTACCACAATTGGTTTTGGAGAGGTTCATCCGTTTGGTACTGGAGAAAAAATATTTACAATAGGTTTAATACTATCAAGTTTATTTACATTTGGATATGCAGTATCACTGTTTTCTGAATTTTTAATAAGTGGTCAGTTTTTCGATCAATTAAAAACTAAAAAAGTGCAAAAAAAAATAGATAAATTAAAAGGACATACTATTGTTTGTGGATATGGAAGAAACGGAAAACAGGCTATTTCTAAATTAAATAGCTATAATAAAGATTTTGTGGTTATAGAAAAGTTTGAAGATGTTATAAAAGAGTTAGATGAAAATGAAATATTAAATATTGAAGGAGATGCAACTACAGATGAAGCATTGTTAAAAGCAGGAATTTTAAACGCAGCTAACTTAATTACTGTTTTACCTTCTGATGCTGATAATTTATTTGTAGTGTTAACGGCAAGTCAGTTAAATAAGCAATGCAAAATAATTAGTAGAGCTTCAGAAGAAACTTCTTATAGTAAGTTGAAAATAGCAGGTGCAGATAATGTTATTATGCCTGATAAATTAGGAGGAGCACATATGGCTTCTTTAGTGGTTACACCCGACGTAATTGAGTTTGTAGATAGGTTAACTATAGAAGGTGATACTACAGCTAATTTAGAAGAAATAATAATTGATAATTTACCAGAAGTGTATTTGAATAAAACTATTTTAGATTTAGATTTACGTAAAAAAACAGGTTGCACAGTTATTGGTTACCGTGCACCTGATAAGGATTATATTATAAATCCAGACGCATCATTAATACTTAGGGCTGGTGGAAATTTGATTGTTTTAGGTAGGCCAGAGCAGATTATAAAATTAAGAGAATTGTTTTAATGAAAAAGGTACTTATTACAGGTAGTAATGGTTTGTTAGGACAAACTTTGGTAAATTTATTATTGCTTGAAAAAAACACATACAATGTTGTTGGTTTTTCTCGTGGTAAAAATAGAAGTGATAGAAATGATTTTGAATATGTTTCGATTGATATTACTAATAAAGTAAGTTTTTTTGAAGCATTAAATAATAACCGTCCGGATGTGATTGTTAACACTGCAGCGATGACAAATGTTGACGCTTGTGAAGATGATAAAGCAGCATGTGATATTTTAAATGTTGATGTTGTTGAGAATTTAATTTTTTTTTCAGCTAAAAATAATATACACTTAATACATTTATCAACAGATTTTATTTTTGATGGAAAAAACGGACCTTATAAAGAAACCGATACTCCAAACCCGTTAAATTATTATGGTTTATCTAAATTGAAATCAGAAAATATATTAAAGGCATCTAAAATAGAGTATACTATTCTTAGAACTATTTTAGTTTATGGGAAAATTTTTGATATGAAACGTAGTAATATTGTATTATGGGTCAAAAAATCATTAGAAGAAAAAAAAGAAATTAGTATTGTAAATGATCAATACCGAATGCCTACCTATGTTGAAGATTTAGCAGTAGCGTGTAAATTAGCAATTGATAAAAAAGTAACAGGAATTTTTAATATTTCTTCAAATCAATTATTAAGTATATATGAAATAGCACAACAAGTAGCAGCTGTTTTTCATTTAGATAAAAATTTAATTAATTCAATTTCTACAAAAGAGCTTGCTCAAAAAGCTGTAAGACCAAGTGTAACTGGTTTTGATTTAAATAAAACAAATAAAATTCTAAATTTTTACCCAAAATCATTTAAAGAATCTTTGCAAGATTTTAAAGGAAAATTAACATAAAAGGTATATTTATTCATTAAAACTTGTTGAAAATTCAATTTTTCATGATATTGCGATCTACAAATAACAAAAACTAATATATTTTTATGAATAAAAGGCTACTTACATTATTGTTACTAATAACACCGATGTTAACATTTGCACAAGAAAAAAGTTTAGCAGAAAAGATAAACGAAGGTTTTAAACCTGTGGCAGATGCTTGGGGTAGTTTAGTTTTTTATCCTGTTAATTTAGGAGGAGGAGTTCAAGTACCTTTAGTAATAATAATGCTTTTATCAGCAGGGTTAATATTTACAGTTTTGTTTAAATTTTTGAATATTAGATTGTTTCCTATTTCTATAAATATTGTTAGAGGAAAGTATGATGATATTGATCACGTAACTTCGGGTATTATGGCAGGAGATCCAACTCCTGGAGGTGATGCTATTGAAACAATTAGAGTTGAAGGAGCTGATGGGGAAGTTTCACATTTTCAAGCCTTAACAGCAGCTTTATCAGGTACAGTTGGGTTGGGTAATATTGCTGGGGTCGCCGTAGCTTTATCTTTAGGAGGTCCAGGCGCTACCTTTTGGATGGTTGTTGCAGGTTTAATAGGAATGTCATCTAAATTTGTAGAATGTACCTTAGGTGTAAAATATAGAGATGTCGGTGATGATGGAACCATTTACGGGGGCCCAATGTATTACTTAAGAAAAGGTTTAGCTGATGTAGGAAAAACTAGATTGGGTAAATTTTTAGCAGCCCTTTTTGCTGTAATGGTAATTGGAGGTTCGTTTGGTGGAGGTAATATGTTTCAGGCAAATCAAGCAGCACAACAGTTTGGTAGTATGATTGGGTCGAATGATTTATCAACTGCTTTAATTTTTGGAGTTGTAATGTCTGTTTTAGTAGGGGTTGTAATTATTGGCGGAATTAAAAGAATAGGAAATATTACAGAAAAAATTGTGCCATTTATGGTTGGTATTTATGTAGCTGCAGCAGTTATTATTTTAATAGTAAATTTTTCTCAAATAGGAGGAGCATTTGTTAAAATTTGGGATGGAGCATTTAATGCAAAAGGTATTTCAGGAGGAATATTAGGAGTGTTAATTATAGGTTTTCAAAGAGCAGCATTTTCAAATGAAGCAGGAGTTGGTTCGGCAGCAATTGCACATTCAGCAGTTAAAACAAAATATCCAGCATCAGAAGGGTTAGTAGCTTTATTAGAACCTTTTATTGACACGGTAGTAGTTTGTACTATGACAGCTTTGGTTATTATTATTTCAAATGGAGATGGTAGTATTATGACCTATGGAGTAAAATCACCAGATGGTGTTTTGGCAACCTCAAAAGCATTTGCATCTGTATTGCCATGGTTTCCTTATATTTTAACAGTAGCAGTAGTGTTGTTTGCTTTTTCTACTATGTTGTCTTGGTCTTATTATGGTTTACAGGGATGGATGTTTTTATTTGGACGTTCTAAAGCTGCAGATTATGCTTATAAAATTTTATTTTGTTTATTTGTAATTGTAGGTTCAGCAGCAAGTTTAGGAGCTGTTACAGATTTTTCAGATGCAATGATTTTTGCAATGGCAATACCAAATGTTATAGGGTTATTTTTCTTGTACCCTAAAGTAAAAGAAGAACTAGATAGGTATATTAAAGCTATTAAGGTTAAAAAAGTATAAAGTATATAAAATGAAAATATTTAAATCCCATTTCTGGTATCATAAACGCCAAAGAGATGGGGTTTTATTTTTGATATTGATTATAATTATATTACAAATTTTTTATGTGTTTGTAGATTTTTCATCAAATAAAAAAGTAGAAATAGCTCCAGGTGAATTAGTAGTTTTTGAAAGTGCAATTGATAGTTTAAAAAAAATAGTATTAGAAAGTAAAAAATCTAAAAAATATTATTTTAATCCTAATTATATAACCGATTATAGGGGGTATCAATTAGGAATGACTGTTCAAGAAATAGATAGATTACATAAGTATAGAAAGCAACATAAATTTATAAATTCAGCATGTGAGTTTCAAAAAATCACTAAAATATCAGATAGTTTATTGAGTGAAATTTCTTCTCAGTTTAAATTTCCAGAATGGGTTGTTAAAAGGAATAAGTTAAAGCAACAGCGGTATAGCTCAGTAGTTAATTTTGTAAATGAAAATGAAGGTTTGAAAATATCAACAGATGATATCAATCAAGCTTCTCAAAAAGATTTAGAACTTATAAGTGGAGTTGGAAAATTAATTTCTCAACGAATTATAAAGTATCGAAACAGGTTACAGGGCTTTTCATATAAATCACAATTGTATGAGGTTTGGGGTGTTAATAAAGAAACTATAAATAAAGTTTTAAAAGTTTTTAAAATTTATAAAAAACCGGTTATTAAACGTATAAATATAAATACAGCATCGTTTAAAGAACTGCTTAAAAATCCATATATTAATTACGAACTTTGTAAAAATATCTTTGAATATAGAGATGAGGTTGCAGAGCTTCAAAATATATCAGAAATTAAAAACATAGATGGTTTTCCTGTGGATAAGTATGATAGAATAGTTTTATATTTGAAAGCAGAATAGAAAAAATAAAAAGGATATATAACTATGAATAGTATGTACTTTACTGAGGAGCATATTTTTTTTCGTCAAAGCTTTAAAAACTTTTTACAAAAAGAAGTAGTGCCTCATATTGATAAATGGGAAAAGGAAGGAGCTGTAGAGCGTTTTATTTGGAAAAAATTTGGAGAAATGGGTTATTTTGGTTTAAATCAGCCAGAAGAACATGGGGGGGTAGGATTAGACCTTTTTTATACTGTAATATTTTTAGAAGAATTACAAAAAATAAATTCAGGAGGATTTGCTGCTAACATGTGGGCTCATGCTTATTTAGCAATGACTCATTTAAATGCTGAAGGCGATGCAAGAATTAAAAAAGAATATTTAAGGCCAAGTATAGCAGGAGATAAGATTGGTTGTTTATGTATTTCAGAACCTTTTGGAGGTAGTGATGTAGCAGGTATGAGAACTACAGCTGTTAAAAAAGGTAATACTTATGTAATTAATGGATCTAAAACATTTATAACAAATGGAGTTTATTCTGATTACTTAGTAGTAGCAGCAAAAACTAATCCAGAAGCAAAGCATAAAGGTATGAGTATTTTTGTGATAGACAGAAATACACTAGGAATCTCGGCAACAAAGTTAGATAAACTAGGTTGGCGTGCTTCAGACACAGCAGAAATTGCTTTTGATAATGTTGAGGTGCCTGCTGAAAATTTATTAGGAACCGAAGGAAAGGGATTCGGTTATATTATGGAGCACTTTGCATCTGAGCGTTTAATTATGGCTATAAATGCACATGCAAGAGCAGAATATGCGGTAGATTATGTGTTAAGTTATATGAGTCAAAGAGAAGCTTTTGGTAAAACATTAGATCAATTTCAGGCTTTACGTCATAAAGTAGCCGAAATGGCTTCAAAAGTTGATATGTGCAGAGAGTATAACTATTCAATAACCAAAAGGCTAAATATTGGCGAGTATGTAGTTAAAGAGGCGAGTATGACAAAAATGTTGTCAACAAAAATGGCAGATGAAGTTATATACGATGCTTTACAGTTGTTAGGAGGTTATGGTTATATGGAGGAGTATCCTTTAGCTCGTTTATTACGTGATAGTCGTTTAGGGCCTATTGGAGGAGGTACTTCTGAAATATTAAAAGAAATTATAGCGAAAATGATTATCGATAAAAAAGAATACAAACCAATAAATTAACTAATATACTATTCAAAAAATAAATAGTATTAAAGATAATTAAAAAAAGATAAAAATTTAATAGTTAATTAAAATAAGACTCAGTACATTTGCAGTCCTAAAAACAAAAATTTAGAGACTACAATGAAGGGAGGTGCTAATATATGTTAATTATTCCAATTAAAGAGGGAGAGAATATCGATAGAGCGTTAAAACGTTATAAGCGAAAGTTTAGAGATGTAAAAATTTTAAGACAGTTGCGTGATAAAAAACAGTTCAATAAACCGTCTGTTGTTAAACGTGCTCAAATGAAGAAAGCGTCTTACGTTCAAGGATTAAGAACTAAAGAAGAAGTAAGTTAGAAATAATTTACTAATAGAGTATAAAACCTGTATTGATTAATTTCAATACAGGTTTTTTTGTATCTTTAATTTTTAAATAAAATAAATGCTAATAGATTCCTTTTTAAAATATTTAGAGTTTGAAAAAAAATACTCTATAAATACTATTAAAGCATATAGTATAGATATAACAGCATTTAAAGATTTTTATATTACAACGTTTAATTCAGAGGAATTAAAAGAAGCTCATTATAATCAAATAAGAACCTGGATTGTATTCCTTGTCAATAGTAGTATTTCAAATAGAAGTGTAAATAGAAAAATAAGTTCTTTGAAAAACTTTTACATTTTTTTACAAAAAATAGGAGAAATAGAAAGTAATCCATTAGCGAAACACAAGGCGTTAAAGATTCAAAAAAAAATACAAAACCCTTTTGATGTTAAAGAAGTAGAAGGAGTAATTAATATTTTGAATGATGACATCGAATTTGAATCAGTAAGAGATAAATTGATTGTGGAGTTGCTTTATTCAACCGGAATGAGACGAATAGAGTTGGTTAATTTAAAAGAGAAAGATATAGATTTTAAGAATCAAGTCATAAAAATTCTAGGAAAAAGAAATAAAGAGCGATACGTTGTATTGTTGCCTTCTGTGATTTGCACCTTAAATAAATACCTGATGTTAAAAAGTGAAATTAACTTAATAGGAGTGGATGAGCTTTTTATAACAAAAAAAGGGGTTAAAATTTATGAAACTCTTGTGTACCGAATAATAAATTTGTATTTTAGTAAAGTATCTACAAAGGCAAAAAAAAGTCCACATATATTAAGGCATGCTTTTGCTACAGATTTATTAAATAATGGTGCGTCATTAAATTCGGTTAAGGAATTACTAGGGCATTCAAGTTTAGCCGCCACTCAAGTATATACGCATAATAGCTTAGAGCAGATAAAAAAAGTGTATAACAAGGCTCATCCTAGAGAGTCAAAATAAAGATTGTAAAATTATGAAAGTATTCACCCAGTCAGTAAACTTTACAGCAGACAAAAGTTTGATAGATTACGTAGAAAAGAAAATAGAAAGTTTAGAGAGGTTTCATGATAAAATTGTTGATGTAGAAGTGTTTCTAAAGGTTCAAAACACAAGTGAAAAAGAAAATAAAATCACAGAAGTTAAAATTAATATACCAGGAAATGAGTTAATGATTAAAAAAGAAACTAAAACCTTTGAAGAAGGTGTTAATTTAGCAGTAGATTCTTTAAAAAGAAGTTTGAAAAAAGCAAAAGAAAAGCAACGAGATTTGTTAGTTGATGAAAAAAAATAAAAATTAATCGAAAAAAGTTTTAAAATATAAAAATTACTTTATACATTTGCAATCCGTTAGAAATAGCGGATTGTTTTTATTGACAATAAAAGCCGATGTAGCTCAGCTGGCTAGAGCAGCTGATTTGTAATCAGCAGGTCGTGGGTTCGAGTCCCTCCATCGGCTCAATAAAAATTAAAGTTCATTAATGTTTTAAAATTAAAGGGGAGATACCAAAGCGGCCAACTGGGACGGACTGTAACTCCGTTGTCTTACGACTTCGCAGGTTCGAATCCTGCTCTCCCCACTTTTAAATTATATTTTGTTTATTCATAATGTAATTTTTAATAATTTGCGAAAGTAGCTCAGTTGGTAGAGCGTCAGCCTTCCAAGCTGAATGTCGCCGGTTCGAACCCGGTCTTTCGCTCTAAATTATCCACGCCGGTGTAGCTCAGTTGGTAGAGCGCATCCTTGGTAGGGATGAGGTCACCGGTTCAAATCCGGTCATTGGCTCTTTTTTAGAGTTTTTTTAAAAAAGAATTTAAAGTAACACTAAATATATTTAACTAAGAATTAAAATTAATAATCATGGCAAAAGAAACTTACGATCGTTCGAAGCCCCACTTAAACGTTGGTACTATTGGTCACGTAGATCACGGTAAAACAACTTTAACTGCAGCTATCACAAAAGTATTAGCAGATGCAGGATTCTCAGAAGCTAGAGATTTTGATCAAATCGATAACGCACCAGAAGAAAAAGAAAGAGGTATTACAATTAACTCTTCTCACGTAGAATATGCAACAAAAAACCGTCACTACGCACACGTAGATTGTCCAGGTCACGCCGATTATGTAAAGAACATGGTTACAGGTGCTGCTCAAATGGATGGGGCTATTTTAGTAGTAGCTGCAACAGATGGTCCAATGCCACAAACACGTGAGCACATCTTATTAGGTCGTCAAGTAGGTATTCCTCGTATGGTTGTTTTCTTGAATAAAGTTGACATGGTTGATGATGAGGAGTTACTTGAGTTAGTTGAAATGGAAGTAAGAGAATTATTATCTTTCTATGAGTACGATGGAGATAATGGTCCTGTAGTTTCAGGTTCAGCTTTAGGAGCTTTAAATGGTGAAGAGAAATGGGTTAACACTGTTTTAGAATTAATGGCTGCTGTTGATGCATGGATTGAAGAGCCTTTAAGAGAAACTGAAAAGCCTTTCTTAATGCCTATTGAAGATGTATTCTCTATTACTGGTCGTGGTACAGTAGCTACAGGTCGTATTGAAACAGGTATTATTAATTCAGGAGAAGCAGTAGATATTATTGGTATGGGTACTGAGAAGTTAACTTCTACAGTTACTGGTATTGAAATGTTTCGTCAAATCTTAGACAGAGGTGAGGCTGGAGATAATGCTGGTATCTTATTAAGAGGTATTGCTAAAGAAGATATAAAAAGAGGAATGGTAATTTGTAAGCCAGGTTCTGTAACTCCACACGCTAAGTTTAAGGCTGAGGTGTATGTATTGAAAAAAGAAGAGGGTGGACGTCATACTCCATTCCATAATAACTATCGTCCTCAGTTTTATGTACGTACAACTGATGTTACAGGGAATATTTTCTTACCAGATGGTGTAGAAATGGTTATGCCTGGTGATAACTTAACTATAACAGTTGAATTAATTCAACCAATTGCATTAAACTTAGGTTTGCAGTTTGCTATCCGTGAAGGAGGTAGAACTGTAGGTGCAGGTCAGGTTACTGAAATTTTAGACTAATAAATTAGTCTACATTATAAAAAAAGGAGTCTCTTAAGTGAGAGACTCCTTTTAAAATAAAATACGGGCGTAGTTCAGCGGTAGAGCACTGGTCTCCAAAACCAGGTGTCGGGAGTTCGAATCTCTCCGTCCGTGCAAAATATAAGCGAGTTGCGATGTTAAATCACAGCTCGCTAAAAGGATAATAAAATGAATAACTTTATAGAATATATCAAGGGTTCTTTTGAAGAGCTAAATACAAATATGACATGGGCATCTCGTGAAGAGGCTCAAAAGTCAACTGTAGTTGTTGCTGCGTTTACAATTGTTTTTGCTTTAGCGGTAGCAGGAATAGATAAAGTTTTTCAAACGGGGTTAGATAACTTCTTTAAAATGTTTTAATAATGGCTGATTCAGTAATGAAGTGGTATGTAGTTCGAGCTGTTGGGGGTCAAGAAAATAAGGTTAAAACTTATATTGAAACTGAAATTGCTCGATTTGGATTATCTGATTATGTAAGTAAAGTTATTGTTCCTACAGAAAAAGTTATTCAAGTAAGAAACGGAAAGAAAGTTAACAGAGAAAGGGTTTATTTTCCTGGTTATGTAATGGTCGAAGCAAATTTAGCAGGTGAAGTACCTCACGTAATAAAATCAGTAACAGGAGTTATTGGTTTTTTAGGTGAAACAAAAGGAGGAGAGCCTGTACCAATGCGAAAATCAGAGGTAAACCGAATGTTAGGTAAAGTTGATGAACTTTCCGTGAAAGATGAAAACATTGCAATTCCTTTTAATACTGGTGAAACAGTAAAAGTAATTGATGGACCTTTTAATGGTTTCGACGGTACTGTCGAAAAAGTTAACGAGGAGAAGCGTAAGTTAGAAGTAATGGTTAAAATTTTCGGAAGAAAAACACCATTAGAGTTAAACTATATGCAAGTAGAAAAAATATAATCGTTACACCTATATTTAGATGTGTTTAAAGCTTCCATTTTAAACACATCATTAAATCTTAAACAATGGCAAAAGAAGTAAGTAAATTAGTTAAACTACAAGTAAGGGGAGGTGCTGCGAATCCGTCGCCACCAGTTGGACCCGCTTTAGGTGCTGCCGGTGTTAATATCATGGAGTTCTGTAAGCAGTTTAATGCTCGTACACAGGACAAGCAAGGTAAAGTTTTACCTGTTGTGATTACCGTTTATAAAGACAAATCTTTCGAGTTTGTTGTAAAAACACCACCAGCTGCAGTACAATTATTAGAAGCGGCCAAAATTAAGAAAGGTTCAGGTGAACCAAATAGGAAAAAAGTAGCAAGTGTTTCTTGGGATCAAATTCGAGGAATTGCAGAAGACAAAATGGTTGATATGAATGCCTTTGAAGTTGAATCTGCAATGAAAATGATAGCTGGAACCGCTCGTTCTATGGGATTAATCGTGTCAGGTAATGCACCTGCTTAAACTTTAAAATACATTAGAAATGGCAATTACTAGAAAGCAAAAAGAAGCTCGTTCTAAGGTAGATAGCTCTAAAGTTTATAGCTTAAAAGATGCATCAGCCTTGGTTAAAGAAATTACAAATGTAAAATTTGACGCATCAGTTGATTTGGCAGTTCGCTTAGGAGTTGATCCTCGTAAAGCTAATCAAATGGTTCGTGGGGTTGTAACATTACCACATGGAACAGGTAAAGATGTTAAAGTTTTAGCATTAGTTACTCCAGATAAAGAAGCAGAGGCTCAAGCAGCTGGTGCGGATTATGTTGGATTAGATGAATACCTACAGAAAATAAAAGGAGGTTGGACTGATGTTGATGTTATTATTACTATGCCAAGTGTTATGGGTAAATTAGGTCCCTTAGGTCGTGTTTTAGGACCTAGAGGTTTAATGCCTAACCCAAAAACAGGTACAGTAACTATGAACGTTGCAAAAGCAGTACAAGAAGTTAAAGCTGGTAAAATTGACTTTAAAGTTGATAAAACTGGTATTGTACATGCAGCTATTGGAAAAGTATCATTTGATGCTGAGAAAATACAAGAAAATGCAAAAGAGTTAATACAAACGTTAATTAAATTAAAGCCAACAGTAGCTAAAGGAGATTATATAAAGAGTATTTTTATGTCTTCAACTATGAGTCCTAGTGTTGCTGTAGATGAAAAATCTGTATCATAGGGCAGTTAAAACTTTTAATTATGACAAGAGAAGACAAATTACAAGTAATAGAAGATTTAACAGTACGCTTAGCAGATACAAGTACCATCTATTTAGCAGATATTTCTGGCTTAGATGCTGTTACTACATCTAATCTACGTAGAGCTTGTTTTAAAGCAAATGTAGAGCTGGCTGTTGTTAAAAACACATTGCTTTCAAAAGCAATGGAAGCTTCTGATAAAGATTTTGGAGACTTACCAAATGTTTTAAAAGGAAATACTTCAATGATGATTTCTGAGGTGTCAAATGCACCTGCAAAAGTTATCAAAGAGTTTAGAAAAAAATCTGACAAGCCTCTATTGAAAGGAGCTTTTGTTGAAGAGTCGGTTTATGTTGGAGATAACCAATTAGACGCACTAGTTAACATTAAGTCTAGAGAAGAACTTATTGGAGATATTATCTCATTATTACAATCGCCTGCTAAGAATGTTGTTTCAGCATTACAATCAGGTGGAAATAAGTTATCTGGTATATTGAAAACATTATCAGAAAAATAATTTCGCGCACTAATAAACTAAATAATAAAAATTTAAAAAACAATTAAAATGGCAGATTTAAAAGATTTCGCAGAGCAATTAGTTAACTTAACAGTAAAAGAAGTTAATGAATTAGCTGATATTTTAAAAGATGAGTACGGTATTGAGCCAGCAGCAGCAGCAGTAGCAGTAGCAGGTCCAGCAGCAGGAGGTGATGCAGCAGAAGAAAAGACAGAATTTGATGTTATCTTAAAAGCAGCAGGTGCTTCTAAGTTAGCTGTAGTAAAGTTAGTTAAAGAATTAACAGGATTAGGTTTAAAGGATGCTAAAGCTATCGTTGATAGTGCACCAGCTCCAATTAAAGAAGGAGTAACTAAAGATGAAGCAGAAGGTCTTCAAAAATCTTTAGAAGAAGCAGGAGCTGAAGTAGAGCTTAAGTAAGCTATACTCCCGATTTAAAACGGGATAAAACAATTAAGGTTTAGGTACTAGAAACATTTGTTTCTAGTCCTAAACCATTTTGTGTATATATTCGTTCTTTACTTTATTACAATTATATAATTGCAATAATACGACTATAAAGAGCTGATTTTGAGTCAGCAAAGCAATTAAAATTGCATTATTGAAACAAGATAGTTTCAAAAAATAATATTTTTAATTTAAAAATAGCATCTCTTTTGGCAACGATAAACACTACTGAAAGAATTAACTTCGCATCATCGCAATTAGGTACCGATTATCCAGATTTTCTTGATATACAGGTGAAATCTTTCCAAGATTTTTTCCAATTGCAAACCAAAGCTGATGAGCGAGGTGAAGAAGGTTTGTATAAAACCTTTATGGATAACTTTCCGATTACAGATACACGTAATCAATTTGTATTAGAATTTTTAGACTACTTTGTAGATCCACCTAGATATAGCATTCAAGAATGTATTGAAAGAGGATTAACACACAGTGTACCTTTAAAAGCAAGATTAAAGCTTTATTGTACAGATCCTGAACATGAAGATTTTGAAACTATTGTTCAAGATGTTTATTTAGGAACAATTCCTTATATGACTAATTCTGGAACTTTCATCATTAATGGAGCAGAAAGAGTTGTAGTATCACAATTACACCGTTCACCAGGTGTATTTTTTGGTCAATCATTCCACGCAAACGGAACCAAGTTATACTCAGCAAGAGTTATTCCTTTTAAAGGATCTTGGATAGAATTTGCAACAGATATCAATCAAGTAATGTATGCTTATATTGATAGAAAGAAAAAATTACCAGTAACGACGTTATTCAGAGCCATAGGTTTTGAAAGAGATAAAGATATTTTAGAAATTTTTGATTTAGCTGAAGAAGTAAAAGTTTCTAAAGCAGGATTAAAGAAAGTATTAGGGCGCAAATTAGCAGCTAGAGTTTTAAAAACTTGGCATGAAGATTTCGTAGATGAAGATACAGGTGAAGTTGTATCTATTGAGCGTAACGAAATTGTTTTCGACCGTGATACTATCATAGAAAAAGAACATATAGATGAAATAATTGATGCTGGTGCTAAAACTATCTTATTACACAAGGTAGATAATGACATGGCTGATTATGCCATCATCCATAATACATTACAAAAAGATCCTACGAATTCTGAAAAAGAAGCCGTAGAACATGTTTATAGACAATTACGTAATGCTGAGCCGCCAGATGAGGAAACAGCAAGAGGAATTATTGAAAAATTATTTTTCTCTGAGCAACGTTATAGTTTAGGTGAGGTTGGGCGTTTTAGAATGAATACCAAGTTACAGTTAAACGAACCGATTGATCAGAAAGTATTAACAAAGAATGACATTATTACCATTATCAAATACTTAATTGAGTTAATTAATTCAAAAGCAGAAGTAGATGATATAGATCACTTATCAAACCGTCGTGTAAGAACTGTTGGTGAACAATTAGCAGGTCAATTTGGTGTAGGTTTAGCTCGTATGGCTCGTACTATTCGTGAAAGAATGAATGTGCGTGACAATGAAGTATTTACTCCTATTGACTTAATTAATGCGAAGACATTGTCTTCTGTTATTAATTCGTTTTTTGGAACAAATCAGTTATCTCAATTTATGGATCAAACAAATCCATTAGCAGAGATTACTCACAAACGTCGTTTATCAGCATTAGGACCTGGAGGTTTATCTAGAGAAAGAGCAGGATTCGAGGTTCGTGATGTTCACTATACACACTACGGACGTTTATGTCCAATTGAAACTCCTGAGGGACCGAATATTGGATTAATTTCATCTTTAGCAGTTTTTGCAAAGGTTAATAATTTAGGTTTTATCGAAACTCCTTATAAGAAGGTTATTGAAGGAAATGTAGATGTTAATCAAGAGCATATATATTTAAGTGCTGAAGAGGAAGAAGGAATGAAGTTTGCACAGTCTAATTTAGAGGTTAATGCAGCTGGAGATTTTGTTGGAGATAAATTAATTTCAAGAGAAGGAGGTGATTTTCCTGTAGTAATACCTACTGAAATTGATTATATGGATGTTGCTCCTAATCAGATAGCATCTATATCAGCTTCATTAATCCCTTTCTTAGAACATGATGATGCCAACCGTGCATTAATGGGATCGAACATGATGCGTCAAGCAGTTCCATTATTACGCCCAGAATCACCAATTGTAGGTACAGGATTAGAGCGTAGAGTTGCAAAAGATTCTCGTATTTTAATCAATGCTGAAGGTGCAGGTGTAGTTGAGTATGTTGATGCAAATAGAATAAAAATTAAGTATGATAGATCAGAAGAAGAACGTTTAGTAAGTTTTGAGTCAGATGATATCTCATATAACTTAATTAAGTTTAGAAAAACCAATCAAGGTACAAACATTAACTTAAAGCCAATTGTTAAAGTTGGAGATAGAGTGGAAGAAGGTCAAGTACTTTGTGAAGGATATGCAACACAAAAAGGAGAATTAGCTTTAGGAAGAAATATGAAAGTAGCCTTTATGCCTTGGAAAGGGTATAACTTTGAGGATGCAATTGTAATTTCAGAAAAAGTGGTTCGTGAAGATATCTTTACTTCTATTCATATTGATGAATATTCATTAGATGTTCGTGATACAAAATTAGGAGCTGAAGAATTGACAAACGACATTCCTAACGTTTCAGAAGAGGCTACGAAAGACTTAGATGAAAATGGAATGATTCGCATTGGAGCAGAGGTAAATCCAGGCGATATTTTAATTGGTAAAATTACACCAAAAGGAGAATCTGATCCAACACCTGAAGAAAAATTATTAAGAGCTATATTTGGTGATAAAGCAGGTGATGTAAAAGATGCATCATTAAAAGCTTCACCATCATTAAGAGGTGTAGTTATTAATAAGAAATTATTTCAACGTGCTGTAAAAGATAAAAGTAAACGTGCTCGAGATAAAGAAGCTATTGCAACTTTAGAAGCATCATATGTACATAAGTTTGAAGATTTAAAAGATGTATTAATTGAAAAATTATTCAATTTAATCACAGGGAAAACTTCTCAAGGAGTATTTAATGATTTAGGGGAGGAAGTATTACCAAAGGGTAAAAAGTTTACTCAAAAAATGTTAAATTCTGTAGGTGATTTTACACACTTAAATGGTACTTGGACTACTGATAAGGACTTAAATAGATTAGTTGTTGAATTAGTTCATAATTATAAAATTAAAGTTAACGATTTACAAGGAGCTTTACGTCGTGAGAAATTTACGATTTCTGTAGGAGATGAATTACCAGCAGGAATTCTAAAACTTGCAAAAATTTACGTAGCCAAAAAGCGTAAATTAAAAGTAGGTGATAAAATGGCAGGACGTCACGGAAATAAAGGTATTGTTGCTCGTATTGTAAGAGCAGAAGATATGCCTTTCTTAGAAGATGGAACGCCAGTAGATATTGTATTAAATCCATTAGGAGTACCGTCACGTATGAATATTGGTCAGATCTATGAAACAGTTCTTGGATGGGCAGGGCAAAAGTTAGATCAAAAATACGCGACACCAATTTTTGATGGAGCAAATATTGATCAAATTAACGCTTTAACAGATGAAGCTGGAATTCCTCGTTACGGACACACATATTTATATGATGGAGGTACAGGGAAACGATTTGATCAACCAGCAACGGTGGGTATAATTTATATGATTAAGTTAGGTCACATGATTGAAGATAAAATGCATGCGCGTTCTATTGGACCTTATTCATTAATTACACAGCAACCATTAGGAGGTAAAGCTCAATTTGGAGGTCAGCGTTTTGGTGAGATGGAAGTTTGGGCACTTGAAGCATATGGAGCATCAAGTATTTTACGAGAAATCTTAACTGTAAAATCTGATGATGTTTTAGGTAGAGCCAAAACTTACGAGGCAATCGTAAAAGGTGAAACTATGCCAGAACCAGGTTTACCAGAATCATTTAACGTATTAATGCATGAACTGAAAGGTTTAGGTTTAGATGTTAAATTAGAGGAATAACAAACAGTGAAATATCATTAGGTAACCTTTTTAGGTTATCTAATGATAAATCATTTTAAATATACGTCTCATTAGAGGCAAATTTTTTAATTCGAATCCATTACTTATTATGGCAAGAAAGAACGAAAAATACACTGTTAAAAAGTTTAACAAAATTTCAATTGGTTTATCATCACCAGAATCTATTTTAGAGGCATCAAGAGGTGAGGTTTTAAAGCCAGAAACTATAAACTACCGTACACATAAACCAGAAAGAGATGGTTTGTTTTGTGAGCGTATATTCGGTCCTATAAAGGATTATGAATGTGCATGTGGTAAATACAAAAGAATCCGTTATAAAGGAATTATTTGCGACCGATGTGGGGTTGAAGTTACAGAGAAAAAAGTACGTAGAGACAGGGTAGGTCACATTAATTTAGTAGTACCAGTAGCACATATATGGTATTTTAGATCATTACCTAACAAAATGGGGTACCTTTTAGGCTTACCTTCTAAGAAGTTAGATATGATTATTTACTACGAACGTTATGTAGTAATTCAACCAGGTGATGCTAAAACTGTTGATGGAGAACCGTTACAAAAAATGGACTTCTTAACAGAAGAAGAGTATTTAGATATTTTAGATACACTTCCTCAAGAAAATATGTATTTAGATGATACAGATCCTACCAAGTTTATTGCTAAAATGGGAGCTGAGTGTTTAATTGATTTATTAGAAAGAATTGATTTAGATTCATTATCATTTGAATTACGACATAAAGCAAATACCGAAACTTCTAAACAGCGTAAAAACGAAGCATTA
Organism: Tenacibaculum aestuariivivum; assembly: GCF_964507685.1. Taxonomy (GTDB): domain Bacteria; phylum Bacteroidota; class Bacteroidia; order Flavobacteriales; family Flavobacteriaceae; genus Polaribacter; species Polaribacter aestuariivivum. Next base: position 977,025 of record NZ_OZ208414.1, on the reverse strand, counting down.
AAACGTTTAAACGTTGTAGAAGCTTTTAGAGATTCTCAGAAAAATAGAGAAAATAACCCTGAGTGGATGATTATGAAAGCGGTGCCAGTTATACCGCCTGAATTACGTCCATTAGTACCCTTAGATGGAGGTCGTTTTGCTACTTCAGATTTAAATGATTTATATCGTCGTGTAATTATCCGTAACAATCGTTTAAAGCGATTAATGGAAATTAAAGCACCTGAGGTTATTTTACGTAATGAGAAACGTATGTTACAAGAATCAGTAGATTCTTTATTTGATAATACACGTAAATCATCTGCAGTAAAAACAGAATCTAACAGACCATTAAAATCTTTATCTGATAGTTTAAAAGGTAAACAAGGTCGTTTTCGTCAAAACTTATTAGGTAAGCGTGTTGATTATTCTGCACGTTCGGTAATTGTTGTTGGACCAGAATTAAAATTATCAGAATGTGGATTGCCAAAAGATATGGCAGCAGAATTATACAAGCCTTTTGTTATTCGTAAATTAATAGAAAGAGGTATTGTTAAAACTGTAAAATCTGCAAAGAAAATTATAGATAGAAAAGAGCCTGTTGTTTGGGATATTTTAGAAAATGTAATTAAAGGACACCCGGTATTATTAAACCGTGCACCTACATTACACCGTTTAGGTATTCAAGCATTTCAACCAAAATTAATTGAAGGAAAAGCAATTAGATTACATCCACTTGCTTGTTCAGCCTTCAATGCCGATTTTGATGGAGATCAAATGGCTGTTCACTTACCATTAGGGCCTGAAGCTATATTAGAAGCTCAAATTTTAATGTTAGGATCTCACAATATTTTAAACCCTGCAAATGGAGCACCTGTAACGGTACCATCTCAGGATATGGTATTGGGTCTGTACTATATGACCAAAGAAAGAAAATCAACTCCTGAAGTTACTATTCAAGGTCAAGGATTAACTTTTTATTCTCCAGAAGAGGTAATTATTGCCTTAAATGAAGAAAGAGTAGATTTAAATGCGGGTATTAAAGTTCGTACAGCAGATGTTGTAGATGGTGAACATGTAACTAGAATTGTAGCAACTACGGTTGGTAGAGTTTTATTTAATCAAGTTGTACCAAAAGAAGCTGGATATATTAATGAGGTTTTAACTAAAAAATCATTAAGAGGAATTATTGGTGATATTCTAAAAGTAACCAATATACCTGCTGTTGGAAATTTCTTAGATGAAATTAAAAATATGGGATATAAATATGCCTTTGAAGGTGGTTTATCATTCTCATTAGGAGATATTATTATTCCGGAAGAAAAAACAGGAATGATTGCTGAAGCAAATAAAGAGGTAGATATTATTGTATCTAACTATAACATGGGAATGTTAACTAACAAAGAACGTTACAATCAGGTAATTGATATTTGGGGATCTACTAATAATAGATTAACAGAATTATCTATGAAACGTTTGCGTGAAGATCAACAAGGGTTTAACTCGGTATTCATGATGCTTGATTCTGGAGCAAGGGGTTCTAAAGAACAAATTCGTCAGTTAACAGGTATGCGTGGATTAATGGCAAAACCTAAAAAATCGACTGCAGGTGGTGGAGAAATTATTGAAAATCCAATTCTTTCTAACTTTAAGGAAGGATTATCGATTTTAGAATATTTTATTTCAACACACGGTGCTCGTAAAGGTTTAGCGGATACGGCATTAAAAACAGCTGATGCAGGTTACTTAACGCGTCGTTTAGTAGATGTATCTCAGGATGTTATTGTAAACGAAATTGATTGTGGTACTTTAAGAGGATTAGAAGTAGCTCCATTAAAGAAAAATGATGAAATCGTTGAATCTTTAAGTGATAGAATTACAGGACGTACGTCTTTACAAGATGTGTATGCACTTAACAGTGATGAAATTATTGTTGAATCGGGTGAATTAATTACATCTAAATTAGCTGATAAAATTCAAGCAGCTGGTATTGATAAAGTAGAGGTTCGTTCAGCATTAACATGTGAATCAGAAAGAGGTATTTGTGAAAAATGTTATGGACAATCTTTATCAACAGGTAATAAAGTTCAAAGAGGTGAAGCTGTAGGAGTAATTGCAGCACAGTCTATTGGAGAACCTGGTACACAGTTAACTTTACGTACTTTTCACGTTGGAGGAGTTGCAGGTAACATATCTGAAGATAATAAGTTATTTGCTAAATTTGATGGTAAGGTAAAAATAGAAGATTTGCGTACTGTAAAAGCAAAAGATAACGATGGAAAAGAAACTGAAATTGTTATTTCTCGTACAGCAGAAATTAAAATTATAGATAAAAAAACTGACATTGTATTAAGTACAAATATCATTCCTTATGGATCAATTATCTTTAACAAAGATATGAAAGCTATAAAGAAAGGAGAAGCTATTTGTCAATGGGATCCATTTAATGGAGTTATCGTATCAGAGTTTGGTGGAAAGGTTAAGTTTGAAAATTTAGAGCAAGGTATAAATTATACTGTTGAAATTGATGAGCAAACAGGTTTCCAAGAAAAAGTAATGATTGATTCAAAAAATAAAAAAATTATTGCTTCTTTAATTATTGAAGATGCTGATGGTAATGCATTACGTTCATATAGTTTACCTGTAGGTGCTCATTTAATGATTAATGATGGTGATAATGTAGAATCGGGTCATACTTTAGTTAAAATACCACGTAAGTCTGGTAAAGCTGGAGATATTACGGGAGGTCTACCACGTGTAACAGAATTATTTGAAGCTCGTAATCCATCAAATCCGGCGGTTATTGCTCAGATTGATGGGGTTGTATCTTTTGGAAAAATTAAAAGAGGTAATCGTGAAATTATTATTGAATCTAAAACAGGTGATATTACTAAATATTTAGTGAAATTATCTAATCAAATTTTAGTTCAAGAAAATGATTTTATTAAAGCGGGTATGCCTTTATCGGATGGAGCAACTACTCCAATAGATATTTTAAATATTAAAGGGCCTTCAGCAGTACAAGAGTACTTGGTTAACGAAATTCAAGAAGTATATCGTTTACAAGGGGTGAAAATTAATGATAAGCATTTCGAAGTAGTAGTACGTCAAATGATGCGTAAAGTTAGAATTATTGATTCGGGAGATACTTTACTTCTAGAAAATCAATTAGTCCACAAAAACGACTTTATTAAAGATAATGATGCTATATACGGAATGAAAGTTGTTGAAGAGGCAGGAGATTCTGAGAATTTAAAACCAGGTCAAATTATTTCAGCTCGTCAATTAAGAGATGAAAATTCAATTTTACGTAGAGCAGATAAAAATTTAGTTTCAGCTCGTGAAGCACAACCAGCAACAGCTGAACAAGTGTTGCAAGGTATTACAAGAGCTTCGCTACAAACGAAGTCATTTATATCAGCTGCTTCATTCCAAGAAACTACTAAAGTATTAAATGAAGCCGCGGTTAATGGAAAAATTGATACCTTAGAAGGATTAAAGGAAAATGTAATAGTAGGTAAACGTATACCTGCAGGTACAGGAATGAGATCTTACGATAATCAAATTGTAGGCCCTATAGATGAGATGGAGAGAAATTTATAATTTATAAAACAATGTAATGGCTTCTATATTTTAGAGGCCATTTTTTTACTTTTTATTATGGATAACAAAGAAGCACAATTAAATATTGAATTAGATCAAGATATTGCTGAAGGAACCTATAGTAATTTAGCAATAATAAATCACTCAGTATCAGAGTTTATTGTTGACTTTATTAATATAATGCCTGGTATACCTAAAGCTAAAGTAAAATCAAGAATTATTTTAACACCGCAGCATGCTAAAAGACTTTCTAAGGCTTTAGCTGAAAACGTACGTAAGTTTGAACACGCTAATGGTGAAATTAAAGACTATGAACAAGTTCCAATACCAATGAATTTTGGAGGAACGACAGGTGAAGCTTAAAAAAACACATCCTTAAGGATGTGTTTTTTTTATAAAAAGATGTTTTTATCTTTTATAAAATAGTAATATCTTTGTATAAAAAAAGTATGTTTTCAAAATCTTGTGAATATGGTTTAAGAGCTGCTATTTATATAGCAGAACAATCTATTTTAAATAATAAAGTAGGTTTGAAAGAGATAGCAAATGCTATTAACTCACCAGAACCATTTACAGGTAAAATTTTACAAATATTAACAAAAAATAATATTGCAAGTTCCTTAAAAGGACCACACGGAGGTTTTTTTATAGAGCAAATAAATCTAAAAAAAATAAAGTTAAGTAGTATTGTATCAGTATTAGATGGTGATAATATTTATACAGGATGTGCTTTAGGATTAAAGCAATGTGATCATAATTCTCCTTGTCCTTTACATACAAAATTTATCGAAATAAGAGAACGTTTAAGAGTAATGTTAGAAGAAAATACATTGTATGATATTTTATATACTCAAGGTAAAAAAAATATTTTTTGGTTAAAAAGATAACCAATAATTAAAAACTTAATTAAGTAAAAGATAAAAACATCTTTTTATATTTTATGTAATTTTAAAAAATCATCAAAAAATAGTTAATTAAATGGTTGAAAAATTAAAGCTAATTAAATATAAAATTATCAAATAATAAAACTTATGAATATTAATAAAAACACCTTAGTGTCTGATATTGTTGCCGATAACTATAAAACAGCAACAATTTTTAAAAATCATAAAATTGATTTTTGTTGTAATGGAAATAGAGGTCTTGCAACCGTAGCTTTAGAAAGTTCAATTACTACAGATGAATTAATGAATGAATTAAAAGCTATTGATAATAAAGCTGTTTCTACAACAGATTATCAAAATTGGGAACTCGATTTTATGAGCGATTATATTTATAATACGCATCATTTATATGTAGAAAAACAAATTCCAGAAATTTTATATTATTTAGATAAAATTTGTAACGCTCACGCCAATAAGCACCCAGAATTATTAGAAATACGAACGCTTTTTAATCAAAGTGCTGCTGATTTAACAATGCACATGAAAAAAGAGGAACTTATTTTATTTCCGTTCATAAAAAAAATAGCAAAGGCTCAAAAAAATAACACTAAACTTGATACACCTCCTTTTGGAACGATAAATAATCCAATCAATAAAATGCATCATGACCACGATAATGAAGGAGATCGTTTTCGAAAAATAGCCGAATTATCAAACAATTATACCATTCCTAAAGGTGGTTGTACTTCCTATAAAGTTGCCTTTGCTCTGCTAAAAGATTTTGAAGAAGACCTTCATAAACACATTCATTTAGAAAATAATATTTTATTTAAAAAAGCAATATTACTAGAAACAACACTTAATAATAAGTAATTATGAGAAAAATTTGGACATGGTTCATAGCCGTAGTAACACTATCGTTTGTAGCCTTAATTTGGGTAGGAACGGAAGTTTATCAAACACAACCGCCAATACCTGATTTAGTAACCGTTAAAAATACGGACCAGGTCGTTTATACAAAAAAAGATATTCAAATAGGACAAAATGTTTGGGAATCAATAGGAGGAATGGAAGTAGGTTCTATCTGGGGACACGGTAGTTATGTAGCGCCAGACTGGTCGGCTGATTGGATTCATAAAGAAGCCATATTTCTATTAAATTATTGGGCAAATAAAGATTTTAATACACTATATGATGCTTTAAATGTAGAACAAAAAGCGGCTCTAAAAGCACGATTAATTAAAGATATTAAAACCAATACGTTTAATCCTGAAAATGGTGAAATTAAAATATCAGCAGAAAGACTACTCGCAATTAAAGAAAATTCAAAACACTATGCAGCTATTTTTTCTGATGGATACGAAAAATACGCCATTCCGAAAGGAGCTTTAACAGATGTTGATAAACTAAGTAAGTTAAATGCATTTTTATTTTGGACATCGTGGGCGGCAAGTACCAATAGACCCAATAAAGAATATACCTATACGTCAAACTGGCCTCATGAGCCATTAATTGATAACACAATTACAGCAGATTCTCAATTATGGTCAGGTTTTTCAGTGGTATTACTGATTTTATTTATAGGGCTTTTAACTTACTATTATATTGTAAATCATGAAAAAGGCGAAGCAATTACAAAGCCAAAATCAGATCCGTTATTGAATATGAAAATGTTTAAATCGCAAAAAGCAGTATTAAAATACTTTATTGTTATTTCATTATTAATAGTACTTCAAGTTATATTAGGTATTGTAACGGTGCATTATACAGTAGAAGGACAAGCCTTTTTTGGCTTTAATTTATCTGAGTTTTTACCATATTCAGTAACCCGAACTTGGCACACCCAATTAGCTGTTTTTTGGATAGCAGCCACTTGGTTAGCTACAGGGTTATTTTTAGCACCAATGATTAGCGGAAAAGAAATGAAATATCAAGTATTTGGTATTAACTTTTTATTTGTTGCTTTATTGATAATCGTACTAGGTTCTATGTTGGGAGAATGGTTAGGAATTCATCAATTTTTAGATTTAACAACCAATTTTTTCTTCGGACACCAAGGATATGAATACATGGATTTAGGTCGTTTCTGGCAAATATTTTTAGCAATCGGTTTAGTTTTATGGATGTTTATGGTTGGAAGACACGTACTGTATGGAATCCGTAATAAAGACGATTCTAAACATTTATTAATCATTTTATTAATTGCGGTAATTGCTATTGGTATGTTCTTTTTTTCAGGGTTAATGTATGGAGAAAATAGTACATTACCTGTTATAAATTACTGGCGTTGGTGGTTGGTACATTTATGGGTAGAAGGTTTTTTTGAAGTATTTGCAACTGTAATAATTGCGTATATTTTTTCAAGAATGAAAGTAATATCAATGAAAACAGCTGGAAAATTATCCGTAGCATCGGCAACTATTTTTTTATCAGGAGGAATTATTGGAACGCTTCATCATTTATATTATTCAGGAACACCCGTACAAGCCATCGCTTTAGGAGCAACTTTCAGTGCATTAGAAGTAGTTCCCTTAACTTTAATGGGGTTTGAAATTCGTGAAAATTGGAATTTATTAAAAGGAAATAACTGGATACAGCGTTATAAATGGCCAATATACTTCTTTATATCGGTAGCATTTTGGAATATGTTAGGTGCAGGAGTTTTTGGATTTTTAATTAATCCGCCAATTGCCTTGTATTATATTCAAGGATTAAACACAACAGCCGTACACGCACATGCTGCATTATTTGGGGTTTATGGAATGTTAGGAATGGGCTTTATTTTGATTTGTTTGCGTTTTTATTCTGATGAATTATGGAATGAAAAACTCATCAGAAATTCATTTTGGCTTTTAAATATCGGGTTAATTTTGATGATTGTTTTAAGTTTACTTCCCGTAGGAATAATTCAGGCATATACATCAATTACAAAAGGATATTCTTTTGCAAGAGATGCTGAACTATTATACAGTCCAATTGTGCAAACTTTAAAATGGATGCGAATGATTGGTGATACAGTATTTTCAGTAGGAATTGCTTATTTCTGTTGGTTTGTTATAAAAGCAACTATTAGTGCTTTAAAAATAAATCAAAAATAAAATTAGACACCTGTTTAAATTTCATCTGAAAAAAATATTACAGAAAAATAAGAAATTAAATCTGTTAACCTAAATTTTAAATAGGCTCTAAGAATATAAAATGAAAAACTCAAAAGTTAATACTTTTGAGTTTTTTTTATGAAAGATAATTATAATTGCTAAAAATAATCAATAAAAATAGCTTTTATAATCCTTTTGATATTTTTTCTAATTCGCTAATATTTAAAATAAAAACTTCTTTTCCTTTTAAATCGATTAATTTTTTCTTTTTAAATTCAGATAATAATCGAATAGCAGATTCTGTTGCTGTACCAATAATATTGGCAATATCTTCACGAGATAGAGGTATATCTAAAGCTCCTTTTTCATTTTTAGAAAATTTTTGATCAAGGCTTAATAACATTGTAGCTAAACGTTGTTTTACCGTTTTTTGAGCCATATCAACAATAAAATTGTCAGCATTTTTAAGATAAGAGGCCATATTTTTAAGAACATCCATGGTAAATTTAGGATTTGTTTCTAAGTCTTTAACAATTTCATCTTTAGGAATGAAGCAAATTTCCATATCATTAATAGCAATTGCTTTTAAATTAGATGCTTCATCAGTTATCAAACTACGTTCACCAAGTAAATCTCCTTTTTGAACGAGATTTACAATTTGATCTCTACCATTATCGCTCATCTTAGAAACTTTACAAATACCACTTTTAATACAATAAACGCCATTTATATGTTCGCCTTCTTCAAATAAAACAGCTCCTTTTTTTATTATTTTAGATGTTTTACAACCTGCAATTCTAATCAATTCATTTTTTGTGAGTGATTTTAAGGAATTAAATTGACGAATAATACATTGTTCACATTTACTCATAATAGTACCCGATTAGTCTCATACAAAGATAATAAAAAGCTGACATATATCATGTTTTAATAACAGTTCTTATAAGACCTTTGCACTAGGCAAACGAGTAAATATGGAAAACGCAAAATGTTTTCATTGTGGTAACGAGTGTGATACCGAAACCATCACTATTAAAGAGAAATCTTTTTGTTGTAATGGTTGTAAAACGGTTTTTGAAATTTTTTCAGAAAATGATTTAACCTGTTACTATGATTTTCAAAACAATCCTGGAGCAATTCCAGAAGAAATTCAAGGAAAATATGATTTCCTTGATAATGAGTTGATTACTAGTAAACTGTTAGAGTTTAACGATGGTGATTTGCATGTTGTTAATTTATATATACCTCACATACATTGTAGTTCTTGTATTTGGGTATTAGAAAACTTGCATAAATTACAACGAAATATCAGTTCGGCACAAGTTGATTTTCCTAAAAAAACAGTTCGAATTACTTATAATTCAGAAATTATTTCTTTAAAAGAAATTGTTTTATTATTGAGTTCTATTGGATATGAACCGTATATCAGCTTAGAAGATTACGAAGTAGGTAAAAAGAAAGTTGACCGAAGTTTAATTTATAAATTAGGAATTGCAGGTTTTGCTTTCGGAAATGTGATGTTTTTATCGTTTCCAGAATATTTTGAAGTAACTGGCTTTTGGTTAGAACAATACAAAGGAATATTCCGTTGGTTGATGTTTTTCTTTTCATTACCTGTAGTTTTTTATGCTGCGCAGGATTATTTTATTTCGGCATATAAAGGATTACGAGCTAAAATTTTAAATATTGATGTTCCGATTGCTTTAGGAGTTGCTGTTTTATTTATCCGAAGTACTGCTGAAATTATTTTTGATCTCGGAACTGGTTTTTTCGATAGTTTAACAGGCTTAGTTTTCTTCTTATTATTAGGGAAGTTTTTTCAACAGAAAACCTATAATTTCTTGTCATTTGAACGCGATTATAAATCCTATTTTCCCATTGCGGTAACCCGAATTTCATCCGAAGGAAAAGAAGAAAATGTACAAATTTATGATATTGAAAAAGGCGATAGATTATTAATCAGAAATCAAGAATTAATTCCTGTTGATGGAATTTTAATCAACGGAAATGCAAAAATCGATTACAGTTTTGTTACAGGTGAAGCAGTTCCTGTAGTTAAAAAATCGGGCGATAAATTATTTGCAGGAGGAAAGCAATTATCGGGAGTTATAGAAATGGAAGTTTTAAGTTCGGTTTCGCAAAGTTATTTAACACAATTGTGGAGTAATGATGTCTTTAAAAAAGATAAAAACTCATCATTTAAAACATTAACAGATAGCATAAGTCAAAATTTTACAGTTACCGTTTTAATAATTGCTTTTGTTGCTACCGCATTTTGGCTGTATTATGATGCTAGCAAAGCATTAAACGTATTTACCGCTGTGTTAATTATTGCGTGTCCGTGTGCTATCGCTTTAGCAGCTCCGTTTACTTTAGGAAATATGCTTCGTATTTTTGGGAAGAAGAAATTCTACTTAAAAAATGCCACTATTGTAGAACAATTGGCGGCAATTGATACTGTTATTTTTGATAAAACAGGAACACTTACAACAAGTAAAGAAAATCAAATTGATTATAAAGGAAGCGAATTATCATCCGAAGAAAAAGCAATATTAAAAAGTGCTTTACGAGCTTCAAATCATCCGTTAAGCAGAATGTTATACGGTTTTTTATCAGCAGAAATGTTGCCTGTTGATAGTTTTAAAGAGTACACAGGAAAAGGAATTGAAGCTAGATGTAAAGGAATAGATGTAAAAATTGGTTCGTCATCTTTTGTGAATAACACCAAAGAAAAACTTAATTTAGATACTTCTGTACATATTAGTTTTGATGGAATTTATAAAGGAAAGTATGTTTTTAAAAATGCTTACAGAAATGGCGTAAAAAGTTTGTTTTCTGAATTAAATACAAATTATAATTTGGCAGTTGTTTCTGGTGATAACGAAGGAGAAAAACAGTATTTAGAAGCTTTATTACCTAAAAACACTTCTTTTTTATTTAATCAAAAACCAGAAGATAAATTAAATTACGTTGAAAATCTACAAAATAAAGGGCAAAGCGTAATTATGATTGGTGATGGTTTAAATGATGCAGGGGCGTTGGCACAAAGTAATGTTGGTATTTCATTATCAGAAAATATTAATGTGTTTTCTCCTGCTTGTGATGCTATTTTAGATGCTTCAAAATTTAATGAAATTTCAGGATACATAAAAGTATCAAAAAAAGCAATCAAAATAATTAAGTATAGTTTTATACTATCATTATGTTATAATTTAATTGGATTATATTTTGCAACAACAGGACAATTAAAACCTGTAATTGCAGCAATATTAATGCCTTTAAGTTCTATTAGTATTGTTTTGTTTACAACGATTGCAACAAATTTAGTAGGAAAAAAAATAAAATAATTTAAAAGATAACTATTATGAAAGTAGCCTCATTTTTAGAAGATATTAAGTTTAATGCAGATAAGCCATTAGTATCATTATTATTAGATACTGATTTTTCAAAAGAAATACGTGTTGTCTTTAAAAAAGGGCAAACTATGGAAGATCATCAAGCACCTTTTGCAATAATTGTTCAGGTGATAAAAGGTGCTATTAATTTTGGTGTTGATAACGAAATAAAACAATTAAATACAGGTGATTTAATTTCGTTAAAACCTCAGGTAGTTCATAATTTAACAGCTTTGGATGAAAGTATTGTTCGATTATCTTTATCTAAATCAGATACCTTAAAAAGAGTTGAAAACGTATAATTTTTTATGAAGATAAAAAATTAGATTGATTATATATTTGAAAAGAAGCACATGAGTTCACTGATACAAAAATACAACATTCCAGGTCCAAGATACACTAGTTATCCGACAGTTCCTTATTGGAAAAATGAAACTTTTTCTAAAGATAAATGGATTGAAACTTTTAAAAAATCGTTTATAGAGAGCAATTCAACCGAAGGAATTAGTGTGTATATTCATTTACCATTTTGTGAAAGTTTGTGTACATTTTGTGCGTGTCATAAACATATTACAAAAAGACATGAAGTAGAAGAAGATTATATTGATACCGTTTTAAAAGAATGGAATTTATATACGAATTTAGTAGATGAAGTGCCAATTATCAAGGAAATTCATTTGGGTGGTGGAACACCTACTTTTTTTTCAAAAGAAAATTTAAAAAAGTTAATTGATGGTTTATTTATCAAAGCTAAAAAACATCCGAAGCACGAATTTAGTTTTGAAGGACATCCGAATAATACCACAAAAGAACAATTACAAACCTTGTTTGATGTCGGTTTTACAAGAGTAAGTTACGGTGTGCAAGATTATAACGAAAAAGTACAAGAAGCAATACACAGAGTACAGCCTTTTGAAAATGTTGAAAAAGCAACGCGTTGGGCTAGGGAAATTGGATATACATCAATTAGTCATGATTTAATTTTCGGATTGCCGTTTCAAACCAAAGAAAACGTAATTTATACTATTAATAAAACCAAAGAATTACAGCCTGATAGAATTTCGTTTTATAGTTATGCACACGTGCCTTGGGTAAAAGGTGTTGGACAACGAGGTTTTAATGATGAAGATTTACCTAAAAATGAAGAAAAACGTGAATTATACGAAATAGGAAAGGAGTTATTTGCCGAAATGGGTTACGTTGAAATAGGAATGGATCATTTTGCGTTAAAATCAGATAGTTTATATAAAGCAACTCAGGAAAAAACATTGCATCGTAATTTTATGGGTTATACTGCCAATAAAACGCAATTAATGATTGGTTTAGGAATGTCATCAATTTCTGATTCTTGGTATGGATTTGCACAGAATGTAAAAACAGTAAAAGAATATCAAAAAATAGTGAACGAAGGAGAAATTCCTGTTTTTAGAGGACATATTTTATCCGAAGAAGATTTGGTTATCCGAAAGCATATTTTAAATATTATGTGTCATTTTACCACTTCGTGGGATGCTCAAGATTTAAAGGTTAGAGACATCGAAATCCTTTTAGAAAGATTACAAGAAATGGTGACTGATGGTTTGGTTTTTATTGATAGAAATACTTTAACAGTTCCTGAAAAAGCAAGACCCTATGTTCGAAATATATGTATGGCGTTTGATAAACGTTTACATAATAATAAACCCGAAACAAAATTGTTTTCGATGACTATATAAATAATTAAATTTTGTAATTGTTTTATAATGTGATTTTTATCATATTTTTGTTTTAATAATTTTTTTAAATTGGGGTAACTTAAAAACTGATATTATGAAGGAAGTAATAAAAAAATGGACTAAAAAAGAGTTTCAAACTTATGTTTTTATCTATTGTATGAATTCAGACTTTAGAGAAACAGCAGAAGAATTAAAGTTAATAGATTCAAAAACAAGTAATAAAATATATGAAGATATGCATTATGAGTTTGAAAAAGATAATGATTATCAATCTATTCAAAAAATTATAGCATCATCAGAAAAATATAATTACACAAAAGAAGAATTAGATACGTTATTTAATGATATAAAAGAGTTGTTTTTAGTAGATGGTGAATATGTAATTTTAGAGAAGAGTTTACTTTCAGGATTAAAAAGGTTATTAAAGTAAATATTTGTTTGTAATAATATTTTTATGAGTTTGCTTTAAAAAAAAAGTTAAACTCATTTTTTCTTAAAAAAAATATAAAATATGATATTTGTCATGTTTTAAGAAGGCTGTCAAAACTAAATTTGTGTAACAATTATCAGGCAAGATATGAGCGTTATTTACTTATTACTAACACTAAGTATTTTAGTGGCACTAATTTTTTTTATTGCATTTATTGTTTCGGTAAAAAGCGGCCAATATGATGATTCGTATACACCCTCTGTTCGTATCCTTTTTGATGACGAATTAGTGAAAGAAGAAACAGAAAATCAATAACTAACAATAGATATTAAATTAAATTAGATTATGGAAATGCAACAATTTTATTACGATAATAAAATCGTAAAAAAATTCATTTATGCTACACTATTTTGGGGAATTGTAGGTTTCTCGGTAGGTTTATTATTAGCATTTATGTTTTTATTCCCAAATGTAACAGACGGAATTTCGTGGTTAAGTTTTGGACGTTTAAGACCATTACATACCAATGCGGTAATTTTTGCATTTGTAGGAAACGCTATTTATGCAGGAGTCTATTATTCGTTACAGCGATTGCTCAAGGCACGTATGGCGAGTAATTTTTTAAGTAATCTTAATTTTTGGGGATGGCAGGCAATTATTGTCGCCGCCGCGATAACATTACCTTTAGGATATAGTAGTTCTAAAGAATATGCCGAATTAGAATGGCCTATCGATATTGCTATTGCAATTGTTTGGGTAGCCTTTGGAGTTAACATGATTTGGACGATTCTTCAAAGAAGACAGCGTCATTTATATGTTGCTATTTGGTTTTATTTAGGAACTTTTGTAACGGTAGCTGTTTTACATATCTTTAATAGTTTAGCATTACCAGTAAGTTTTTTCAAATCATATTCAGTATACGCAGGGGTACAAGATGCCTTGGTGCAATGGTGGTACGGACATAATGCGGTAGCATTTTTCTTAACAACGCCATTTTTAGGATTGATGTATTATTTTGTTCCAAAAGCAGCAAACCGACCTGTATATTCTTATAGATTATCAATTGTTCACTTTTGGTCATTAATATTTATTTATATCTGGGCAGGACCTCACCATTTATTATATACGGCTTTACCAACATGGGCTCAAAATTTAGGAGTTGCCTTTTCAATTATGTTGTTAGCGCCATCTTGGGGTGGAATGATAAACGGATTATTAACGCTTCGTGGTGCTTGGGATAAAGTACGTACTGACCCTGTTTTAAAGTTTATGGTAGTTGCAATAACAGGTTATGGTATGGCAACTTTTGAAGGGCCAATGTTATCATTAAAAAATGTAAATGCCATTGCGCATTTTAGTGATTGGATTATTGCACACGTTCACGTAGGAGCTTTAGCTTGGAATGGATTTCTTACTTTCGGTATGATTTACTGGATGGTACCAAGATTGTTCAAAACAAAATTATTTTCTACTGCATTAGCAAATTTTCATTTTTGGATAGGTACTTTAGGTATTGTCATGTACACATTACCGATGTATGTTGCAGGTTTTGTACAGGCTTCTATGTGGAAACAATTCAACCCAGATGGAACATTAGCGTATGGTAACTTTTTAGAAACTGTAGCCGAGATTATTCCAATGTATTGGATGCGTGCTATTGGGGGAAGTATGTTTATTATTGGAGCTTTTGTAATGCTGTATAATATTATAAGAACTGTAAAACAAGGTAGCGATGTTACTGATGATTTAGCTGAAGCAGCACCATTAACAAAAGTATCTAAATATAGAACAAAAGGAGAAGGGTGGCATACTTGGCTAGAAAGAAAACCAATTAAATTAACTATTTATGCAACGATTGCTATTTTAATTGGAGGACTTGTTCAAATTGTACCAACTTTATTAGTAAAATCGAACATACCAACCATAGCAAGTGTAAAGCCTTATTCACCTTTAGAATTAGAAGGTCGAGATCTTTATATTCGTGAGGGATGTGTAGGTTGTCACTCTCAAATGGTACGTCCATTTAGGTCGGAAGTAGAGCGTTATGGAGAATACTCTAAAGCTGGAGAATTTGTATATGATCATCCGTTCTTATGGGGTTCTAAACGTACAGGGCCAGATTTACATAGAGTTGGTAGTAAATATTCAGATAGCTGGCATTTAAATCACATGTACGATCCGCAAAGTACTTCACCAGGTTCTATCATGCCGTCATATAAGTGGATGATAAGGAATAAGTTGGATAAAAGTGATACGCAAGCAAAAATGGAAGTAATGGTAACTTTAGGAGTTCCTTATTCTGAAGAGGAAATAGCTAATGCACAAGCTAATATGGATGCACAAGGAGCTCAAATTCAAGAGAATTTACATCAAGATCCTGATTTTGCTAAAAATTATGCTTCAGATAAAAAATATGCTCAAGAAAACGGACAAGAATTTATTGAAATGAAGGATAGAGAAATTGTTGCTTTAATAGCTTACTTACAGCGATTAGGTACTGATATAAAAGTAAAAGATGTTCAAAAACAATTAAGTACAAAATAATAGAACAGATGTTAAAATTCGTAAAAAACCACATGGAAAGCATTACGGGTATAGAAATATACCCAATGATTTCATTAGCAATATTCTTTACTTTTTTTATGATATTATTTTGGTGGGTGTTTACTGCCAAAAAAGAATATATAAGTAAGGTAAGTGATTTACCTTTAAATGACTAAAGCAAATTATTATGAAAAAATATATTCAATCAATAGTATCTTTTCTTTTTGTTTTTTTAATGCCATTTATTTTAGCAGCGGCATTTAAGGCATATAAAGAACCTTTTAATTTTTTAGAAAACCCCGTAGTTTGGTATATTACAATTGGTTTTGGTTTAGTGGTATTTCTAAAAGAAGTATTATCTAGTACCGTTGTAAATAAAGCAAACGATGCAATGCCAAAGAACTATACTAGAGTTCAATCGGTAACATCATTTTTGTTTACATTTTTAACTCCTTTTGCATTAGCAAAGGCAATTAGTTCATATACTAATCCATATAATTTTTTAGAAAATCCATTAGTTTGGTTAGGACTTATTGCTTTTGGTTTAGTTCTGTTAGCAAAAGAGGTGCTTACAATAACAGGAGTTAAAAAAATAGAGCTAGCAGAAATGATAAAAGCGGGTGTTAATTTTGACGAAATTGATAACCTAGCTTGGGCTAAAAAGTTAATTACTAAATGGACAAAAGCGAAAGCTATTGATAAAGAAGAAGAAATTATTCTTGATCATAATTATGATGGTATTAAAGAGCTAGATAATACATTACCACCATGGTGGGTAGGATTATTTTATGCAACCATAATTTTTGCAGTAATATATTTAGTACGATTTGAAGTTCTAGGTGGATATACTCAGGAAATGGAATATGCAGAGTCTGTAGCTATTGCAAAAAGAGAATTAGCGGCTTTCAAATCAACTTCAAAAGATGCCGTTATTGATGCCGAAACTGTAACTGTTTTAACTTCAGAGAGTGATTTGAAAAGAGGTAAAGCAGTTTTTAATTTAAATTGTGCCGCTTGCCATATTGCAGATGGAGGTGGAGGTATTGGACCAAACTTAACAGATGACTATTGGATTTTAGGTGGTGGAATTAAAAATATTTTTTCAACTATAGCAAATGGAGGTAGAGATGGAAAAGGTATGGTTGCATGGAATAAAACACTAAAACCCATTGATATGCAAAAAGTAGCAAGTTATATTGTGTCTTTACAAGGTACTACGCCTGCAAACCCAAAACCACCGCAGGGAGAATTATATAAAGATGATTCTAAAGTAGTAGAAGTAACAGCAGAACCTGTTACTGAATAATTTAAATAATAACAAACAATAAGTATAATTGATTTTTTAATAGTTGATCATGGAGACACCCAAGGACGAACAATTTAGAGATAGTATAGGTACCATCAATAAGGAAGGTAAACGTGCTTGGGTATATCCGAAGAAACCAAGTGGAAGATTTTATAAATATAGGTCGTACGTAAGTTATTTTTTATTGACGATTTTATTAGCATCACCATTTATTAAAATTAATGGCAACCAGTTTTTATTATTTAATGTCATAAAACGAAAGTTTAATATTTTCGGATTTCCTTTTTGGCCACAAGATTTTCATTTATTAGTGATTTCGATGATTGTCGGTGTGGTATTTATTATTTTATTTACCGTTGTTTTTGGGCGGATTTTCTGTGGATGGATTTGTCCACAAACAATCTTCTTAGAAATGGTTTTTAGAAAGATAGAATATTGGATCGACGGTGATAGAGGAAAACAAATCCGACTCGAAAAACAACCTTGGAATGCCGAAAAAATTAAGAAACGACTGTTAAAATGGTTTATCTTTTTTATTATTTCTTTTTTAATAGCTAATGTGTTTTTAGCATATTTAATAGGAGGAGATACTGTTATTAATTATGTAACAGGAAACCCGTTAGATAATGTAAGGACATTAATTTCATTGTTAATTTTTACAGGAGTTTTCTACTTTATCTTTGCATGGTTTAGAGAGCAAGTATGTATTATTGCGTGTCCTTATGGTCGATTACAAGGAGTTTTATTAGATAATAAAACAATTAATGTTACCTACGATCATGTACGTGGAGAGGGTAAAAAAGGACGTGGTAAATTTAATAAAAAAGAAGATAGAGCTAGTACAGGAAAAGGAGATTGTATTGATTGCGCTCAATGTGTAAATGTTTGCCCTACGGGTATTGATATTAGAAACGGAACACAATTAGAGTGTGTGAATTGTACAGCTTGTATCGATGAATGTGATCATATAATGGAAAAGGTTGGCTTACCTAAAGGATTAATTCGTTTTGCTAGTGAAGAAAATATTGAAAAGAAAACACCTTTTCAATTTACAGCTAGAATGAAAGGTTATACAGCCGTTTTAGGTATTTTAATAGCTGTTTTAATAGGTATGTTATTTTTACGAAATGACGTTGAAGCAACTATTTTACGGTTACCAGGGCAGTTATATCAGCATAAAGAAGGTAATGTTATAAGTAATATTTATACCTATAAAGTAATTAATAAAACAACTAAACAAATTGATGATATAAGTTATAAAATACTTTCTCACAAAGGAAAAATTGAAACGGTAACTCATCAAAATTTCCAAGTGCCAAAGCAAGGGTTAGCACAAGGAACTTTATTTATTGAAATGCATCAATCAGAAATGGAGGATGAAAAAGTAAAACTTAGAATTGGTGTCTATAGTGGTGATAAATTAATTGAAACAACTCAAACTAATTTTTTAGGGCCAAGAAGCTATAAATAAATAATTATTATCTCATACATTATCTTCAATAAAAAAGACTTTATATTAAAGGTAAAAACGTAGTTTGTTAGAGATAAACAAAACTGTTCTCGACTACGTTCGATTGAGCATAAAAAATAATAAAAATGAAACTAAATTGGGGTACGGGTATAGTCATTGCAATTATAACATTTATGAGTTTTATTCTTTATTTTGTTGTATCAATGAGTACTGGAAAAAATTTTAATCATGATTTAGTTACAGAAAACTATTATCAAAAGGAATTAGAGTTTCAAGGTAATATAGATGCAACCAGAAATGCAAAAGAATTAACCGAAAATATTAAAGTAATAAAAGTATTAGAAGGATTAAAAATTTATTTTCCAACAGAATTTAATCCTAAAGATATTAGAGGAAAAGTGTTCCTATATAGACCATCTAATAAGCAATTAGATTTTGAAATACCTATTTCAATTTCTAATAAATATTTGCTCGTGCCTGAGAAACGCTTGTTGGATGGTCGTTGGAACATTATAGTTTCTTGGAATTACAAAAATACAGCATATTTATTTGAGAAAGAATTAATTTATTAATGTTTTTGTCAGCTTTAGTTTTAGGTTTATTAGGAAGTTTTCATTGTATTGGTATGTGTGGTCCTATAGCCTTTATGTTACCTGTTGATAGGTATAATAAATTAAAACAATTTTTTCAAATTTTAAGTTATCATTTAGGAAGGTTGTTTACTTATAGTTTAATTGGTTTATTATTTGGTTTATTAGGAAAAGGTTTTTATTTTTTTGGATTTCAGCAACAATTATCAATTATAACAGGAGTTTTAATGATTTTGGTAATTTTATTACCAAAAACTTTTCAAAAATATAATTTTTCAAGACCGATTAATAAATTGATAATGAAAGTAAAATCAGCCTTAGGAAAAGAATTAAAAAAGAAAGGAAATGATACCTTTTTTACCATAGGTTTTTTAAATGGTTTTTTACCATGTGGTTTAGTGTACATGGCTGTTTTTGGAGCCTTAGCTTCTGCAAATGCTTTTTCAGGAAGTTTATATATGTTTATCTTCGGGTTAGGAACAATTCCTTTAATGACTATTATTGTATATGTAGGAAATTTTGCCAATGGATTGATTCGAAAAAGAATTCAACAAATAATTCCTTATATAGTTGTTTTAATAGGTATTCTGTTTATTTTACGTGGTTTGGGTTTAGGAATACTTTATGTTTCACCATTACCAGTAACTAATTTATCAGCACCAATAAAAGGATGTTATCCTTAAAAAATATACTATATTTTACAGGTTTTAAAAATAAAATTTGTAATTTTTAAAAACAAAGATAAACTCAAATAATTTATATAATGAAAAAAATAATTGTTCCTGTAGATTTTTCAATTCATTCAGAAAATGCTTTAAAAACTGCTGCTTATATTGCTAAACAAACTAATGCTGAAGTTATAGTTGTTCATATGCTTGAGCTTTCAAACGCAGTAATTAATCAATCAGAAAGTTCTTCTCAGCAAGAAATGATTTTTTATATAAAATTAGCGGAAAAGAAGTTTAATGAATTTTTACAAAAAGATTACTTATCAGATATTAAAGTAACACCTATAATTAAGCATTTTAAAATTTTTAGTGAATTAGATGAGTTAGCTAAAGAAGAAAATGCTGATTTAGTAATAATAGGTTCTAAAGGAACAAGTGGTTTAGAAGAAATTTTTATTGGTTCAAATACTGAAAAAGTAATTAGATATGCAAATGTACCGGTGTTGGTTGTTAAAGAAGAACCAATTACTTCAAAAATACAAAAAGTAGTTTTTGCATGTGATTTTTCAATAGATGATGTTGCTCCTTATTTAAGAGCTAAAGAATTTTTCAAAAAATTAGATTGTAACTTACAGTTGTTATATGTAAATACCCCAACATCTAAGTTTAAAACTAGTGATATGTTAGAAGAAGCGATGAAAAGTTTTTTTGAAGCTGTTAAAGAAGATACTACTAATATTAATAATGTTAAAATTGTCTCTGAGTATACTGTAGAAAAAGGAGTGTTATATTTTGCTGATAAAAGCAATGCTGATATTATAGCAGTTGCCACTCATGGTAGAAAAGGGATTTCTCATTTTTTTGAAGGTAGTATATCTGAAGATATAGCTAATCATAGTGTTTTACCAATAGTTTCTTTTAAAATTTAAAAGCTATTAAGATTATAAAACATAAAAAACTCGATACTATTAGTATCGAGTTTTTTATGTTTTAAAACTAGTAATTACTTATTCTCTTTTGTTTTTATTTCTGTAACAAATTTTTGTAAACGCTTACCATAATCTGAGTTTTTAACTTTGTTAGAAAGACTGTTGTTAATAGTGTCTAATAGCATAACATTAGCATCAAATAATTCAGATAAAGCAATATATGGTGCAGCTTCACTATTTGAATTAGCAATAGCAAAGTTAGTGGAAAATAAAAAACGGCGACGCATCATTTTTTTATAGTCTATTTCCAATTGTTTAACTAATACAGAATCTTTTGCTTTACGCGCATCAAAATCTCTTTTTATAAAATCTAAACGTTGTTCTTTAAATTTAGAATCAATTTCACGAAACTTATTTATTACATTTTGATTTTTAGAACCTTTTATTTCAGGATTAAAACCAAACTCTTCTAGTTTATCATTAATTGTAATTTCTCCTTTTTCTCCAAAAAACATAATATGTTTATCTTTTGTGTTTCCATTAAAAGTTAAATAATACATTACAGGAGAGGTTACATTATCTGTTAAAGTAAATTTATCATTACCTAATAAAGCCATAGAATCTACAGATACTAATAAAGTATCATTCATTTTTTGAAGATATAGTGTACCTTTTTTTAACCCCTTGATTTGACCTTTAACAATCATATTTCCTTCTTTTTTAGAAGAACAGGCAAAGGCGATTATTGAAAATGCCAAAATGGCGATAATTTTTTTCATATTGGTTATTAATTTTGAGTTGCAAATATGCTGAATTCTCTTATAATGTAGCTGATAATTCCATTAAAATTGTACATATAATTGCGCCAATTGTACCAATTGCATATCCAAATACGGCTAATAACACACCAACAGAGGCTAACGAAGGGTGAAATGCCTGTGCAACAATAGGGGCAGATGCTGCACCGCCAACATTGGCTTGACTACCAACAGCTAAAAAGAAATAAGGAGCTCTAATTAATTTAGCAACAAATATTAATAAACCAGCATGAATACTCATCCAAACTAATCCTATGGCAATTAAGCCCACATTATCAAAAATCATGGCTAAATCCATTTTCATACCAATTGAAGCAACTAAAATATAAATAAAGATACTTCCTATTTTACTAGCGCCAGCACCTTCGTAATTTTTTGCTTTTGTAAATGATAATCCAATAGCAATAATAGTTGAAACACTAATTAACCAAAAGAAACCAGAACCTAAGAAAGAAAAAATGTTTCTCCATCCTTGTGATTGTATACCGGCTATTAGGGTACTAAAAAAATCACTTAAATATAAAGAAGAAAAATGACCAAAACCAACAGTACCAAAAGCAATAGCTAACATAATCATAAAATCAGTTAAACTAGGGTTTCTTTCTACGCCTTTTGTAAAGGTAGACATTGTTTCTTTTAATTTTTCAATAGCAGTAGTATCTGCTTTTAACCATTTATTAATTTTATCTTTTTTACCAATTCCTATTAATAAAATTGCCATCCAAATATTGGCAACAACAATATCAACAAACACCATTCCTCCGTATTTTTGAGGGTTATATTGATAAATTTCTAACATTGCTGTTTGGTTAGCTCCACCACCAATCCAACTTCCGGCAAGTGTTGAAAGCCCACGCCAAACGGCATTGAAATTAGCACCACCTACTGTTTCTGGAGAGAATATTGATATTAATAAAATAGCAATTGGACCTCCAATAATAATTCCGACAGTTCCTGTAAAAAACATAATTAAAGCTTTTGAGCCTAGATTAAATATTGCTTTTAAATCAATACTTATTGTCATTAAAACGAGTGCTGCAGGTAATAAAAATCTACTAGCCACGTAATATAATTGCGATGTATCTTTAACAATTTCACCTGTAACGCTTGTTGTTTTCCATTCAGGAGCAATAATACCAAAGGTGGTAAATAAAGCAGGTATAAAATATGCCATAAAAAGGCCAGGAACTATTTTATAAAATTTGTGCCAAAAACCCGAGGTTTTTGACTCTGTATAAAAAACAAATCCTATTGAAATCATTAAAATTCCGAATACAATAGCATCGTTTGTAAAAATTGGTGCGGTCATTATTATTAGTTTTTTGCTAAAATAGGTTTTATAGCAGTTTTATTTTAATAAATTAGGTATTTAAGTATACTATTAAAATAAAAAAAACTTTTTAGTATAAGATGTACAAATAGTAAATAGTTTTAACCTAGATTGTAGTTTTTGTTTGAGCTCCATGCAAAGAGCGAGAGCGAAAAGTGGGAAATAGCTTTAGGTAGTTGTTATTTGTTTTTGAGATGGTTTGTGTTAATAGTAATACCTAAAAGTATTCGATTAAAGTTTACACCTTGATTTACGGAAATAAGTTGATATGCTAATTTTAGTTTCATAGCTTTTGAAATTTTGTACTTAAAACCTGTTCCTAACCAATTTTGGTTATATGCTTGCCCATTAAAATCAAAAAATATTTCATTATATAAATACGTTTCCCATTTATTATTTAAAGGATGGCTTAATACTATTTGATAGCGTAAAAAATGAGAAGTCGTAGTATTAAAAAAACGTTGTTCTGCTCTAAATCGGTGTGTAAGTTTTAAGGTGTTTATTTTGTGTTTTATGTTAAAATCTTCATAAATACGATGCTCATTGATGTCTCCATGGTCTATATTATAAGTAGCATCTGTATTTATAAATGCATATCCTAAAGTAGTATTTATATTTTGGTTTATTTTGTAATTTACTCCTAAACGACTAAAAAATTGTTGTATGTCATCACCTATTTCATAAAAACGAAAATGTGCCATAGTTTTTAAACTAAATTTAGTAGAAAATTGATGTGAACCGTTATACATATACCAAACACCTAATTTATCTTCAGGTTTTTTTTGAGAATTATTTTGACCAATACTTTTTAAAGAACATAATAAGATAAAGAGTATAAAAAATTTATTCATAATAAATAGTAAAAATTAAAATTAAGTCTATGTGTGAAGTAGTTATATAGGTTAAATAAATTCATATCAAAAATACTACTTTAAATTAAATTTGCATAGTTATTTTAAATAGCTGTATTGTCCTGAAATAGGTTGACCTTTTTTTTGAATTTATAAGGTTAATAATTCCAGATTTTTTTTATTTCTTCGATACGATTTATAGTCGATATTTTGATTTATATGAACCTTCTTTGGAGTGTTTAAATCGAGACTTAAATGTGGACGAAGGTTGTTATAAATATTAATAGCACTTTTTGTAATTTTCTTTGCTAAAATAGTGTTACCCTTTGTTATTTTTTAGTTCGTAAAAGGTTATAATTATTTACTAATACAGAAGCAGATATGTTTAAAAGACGTTCTAATTCTCATATCATTTCTACTTTTAGTTTTTTTTATTTAATATTTCATATACTCTACTTTTTCCACCAATTACTCCAATTAAATCTTTTTGCTTAAGATTCATTTCTTCCATTCTAATTTTGATAGCTTCAATTGGGTTGGTCGCTTAAATAGCGTAGTGCTGATTTTCATGATTTTCAATTAATAAAGATAATATTTCAGCTTCATCTCCTTTTTTTGAATTAGCTTCTGCATCAAATATTAATTCAAGCCTTTCACTAGCTTTGTCGTAATCTTGTGTTGTTTTTATAGGTTTAATGCTCATAATTCGATGTTTTTATTAAATAGTGTCAGCGTTAATTTTATCATATTCAGCATGAGTTCCAATAAATCGAATAAACGCCCATTGTCTAACATAGTTGCATTAATATAAGTTTCCTTAACTTCATTTGGAGAATTCCAATTAGAATTTTTAGCAGCTTCGTACCAAGTTTTTAAATATTGTTCAGATTCCGCATGTCTTTCCCAAAATTAAGGCAAAGTTTTTTTGCTATTATTCGCTTCATATTTTATTATCTGTTGCAAATACAAATAAAATATTCTCATAATACGAACTTTTTATCTTTTTTTAATAAAGGGTAACTATTATTAAAATAATGTTTTAAAAACACGCTTGTTATTTTAACTACCTTTGAATGAAATAATAAAATAAAATGTATGATTGATTATGTAGTTATTGGAGGAGCACAAGCAGGATTGTCAATAGCGTATTATCTAAATAAGCTAGATAAAAATTTTATTGTTTTAGATAGTGAAAAAGAAGTTGGTGCTTCTTGGTTAAATAGGTGGGATTCTTTAAAGTTATTTACACCAACAGAATACAATCATTTACCAGGTTTAAAATTTGATGCCCCAAAAGGATATTATCCGACGAAAATCGATGTTAGTAATTATTTCAAAAAGTATGTTACTGAATTTAAAATACCGATACAATTAGATACCTTAGTAACATCGGTAAAAAAAAGTGAAACAGGTTTTTGTGTAGCTTATAAGGATGGCGAAATTCAAACCAAAAATGTAATTGTTGCCACAGGACCTTTCCATATTCCATATACACCGCCTTGTCATACTAAAATTTCTGAAAGCGTTTTACAAATACATAGTAACTTTTATAAAAGCAAAAATCAGTTGCAAAAAGGAGATGCGTTAGTTGTTGGAGCAGGAGATTCTGGCTATCAAATTTTAGATGAAATTTCTAAAGATGGAACAAGAACTGTTTATTTTTCAGGAAATACCAACGTAAAATCATTGCCACAACAATTTCTAGGAAAAACACTTTGGTGGTGGTTTACACTTATCGGGTTTTTAAGTTACAGTAAATATAGCTGGATTGGTAAAAAAATAAATTCATCAATACAACCTGTTATCGGAACGAATGTGAAAGAAATACTTTCAAGAAAAAATGTAATTGCCGTAGGACGAACAAAAACAGCATCAAATACTGATATTACTTTTGAAAAAGAAACGATTTCTAGTATTAAAAATATTGTTTGGGCAACAGGATATCGCCCTAATTTTTCATGGATTGAAAGCCTAGAATTAGATAAAGATGGTTATCCTAAAAATTATAGAGGTGTAAGTACCATTGATGGTTTATATTTTATAGGATTACCGTGGATGTTTACGCGTGGTTCTGCTACTTTAGGAGGCGTATCAAAAGATGCTAATTATTTAGCGGATATCATCAGAAATAAATAAATTTTATACAAGTACATTTTAAATTTAATACTTTTAAGCGCATGCAACAAACGACCAATACTATTTTAATGATTCGCCCTGCGAGTTTTAGAATGAACGAGCAAACCGCTGTAAATAATTTTTATCAGCAAGAATTAAAAAATATGTTACCTGCCACAATTAATGCAAAAGCACAACAAGAATTTGATGCTTTTGTACTAAAATTAAAAGCTGTTGGAGTTGAGGTTATTGTTGTTGAGGATACCAAAACAACAGATACTCCAGATGCATTGTTTCCTAATAATTGGATTTCTTTTCATGAAAATGGCGATGTCGCAATTTATCCGATGTTTGCCAAAAATAGACGTTTAGAAAAACGAGAAGATATATTGGATCTTTTAGAAGAAAAAGGGTTTAAAATAAATAGTATTGTTGATTATTCTGATGCCGAAAAAGAAGGGGTTTTTTTAGAAGGTACGGGAAGTATGGTTTTAGATCGTGCTAATAGAAAAGCATATTGTGCTTTATCGCCAAGAGCTGACGAAGAATTATTTATTGAATTTTGTGAAGATTTTGAATATACGCCCGTAATTTTTACAGCAAATCAAACCGTAAACGGAGAAATTGCAGCGATTTATCATACCAACGTAATGATGTGCGTTGCTGAAACTTTTGCCATTCTTTGTTTAGCGTCTATTGATGATAAAAAAGAAAAAAAATCGGTTGTAAAACACTTAAAATCGAGCGGAAAACAGGTAATTGGAATAACGGAAGAACAAGTAGTGCAATTTGCAGGAAATATGCTACAAGTAAAAGGGAAAAATGAAGAACGCTTTTTAATTATGAGTTCATCGGCTTATAATTCTTTGACAAATAATCAATTACAAGAGATAAATAAACATACCAAAATTATTCATTCATCACTAGAAACTATTGAAGCCTGTGGTGGTGGAAGTGCCCGCTGTATGATGGCTGAGGTGTTTTTAAAATAAATTAATATTTGTTATACTAAACCATCAAAAGTTAAGTTTGTTAGTATCTAACCAATAAATATAAAAGTAATGAAAAAATTTTCCCTTTTAGTCACTGTTGTAATATTGGCAACATCTTGTGTTTCTAAAAAAAAGTATGTTCAATTAGAAAAAAATTATAAAGCAACTCAGGGAGCACTCCAGAAAACAGCTTTTGAAAAACAACAGTTAGAAGTTAAATTTGCTAAAATTGAGCAAAGAGTAAATCGTTATAATACTAAAATCAATTCATTAAAAGGAATTAATTCTGATCTAAAACAAAAAAATGATGTAAAATTAGATATGGTGGAAGGAACTGTAATGTCTAATGCGATGAAAGTAAAAATGCGTAAAACTTTAGCGAATGTTGACGCAACCAAACTAGCAAATGCAAAAACATTAAAAGATTCGATGAATTTAGCAGTTGCGTATCAGTTAAATAAAGCGATAAATGTTGCACAATTAGAAAATTCTGATGATGTTAATGTAAATATTGACAAAACAGTTGTGATGATTTCTATTTCAGATAAAATGCTTTTTAAAACAGCAAGTTATAATGTAAATAGTAAGGCTTATAGTACGCTTAAAAAATTAGCAGATATTATTAAATCGGAGCCAAGTATGGATGTTATGATTGAAGGACACACCGATTCAAGAGGAATCCATAACGAAGTAATTAAAGATAACTGGGATTTAAGTGTAAAAAGAGCTACTTCTATAGTACGTATTTTAGAAAATAAATATGGTATTAATCCAAGCAGATTAATAGCAGCAGGTAGAGGTTCATCTTTACCGCTAGTAGATAATAAAACAAGTGCAAACAGAGCTAGAAATAGAAGAACAAAAATTGTTATTTTACCTAACTTAGATAAGTTTTTTGGTTTATTAGCTGAAGAAGAAGTAATTCAGCCATAATACCTTAAAATACAGATAACGTATTCTAGACAAAAGCTTTCGATTTATAATCGAAAGCTTTTGTTATTTTTAGATTTTCCTATTTTGTTATTTTTGATTTAAAATTAAATCAAAGCTTCTCTTAAAATAGTAACAGGATGTTTGGCAATTCGTTTTGTTCCATCATAAATTTGATGACGACAACTTGTACCCGCAGCTACAATTTCGGTATCTGTATCACAATTTCTAATTTTAGGAAATAACGTATCTTCACCAACCTGCATACTTACTTTATAATGTTCTTTTTCATACCCAAAAGAACCCGCCATTCCACAACAACCTGTATTTAAAATAGTAACTTTATAGTTTTCAGGAATATTTAAAATTGAAAAACTAGCATGCGTTGATGACAATGCTTTTTGATGGCAATGTCCATGAATTTTTAGTGTTTTAGCATTTGTTGTAAATAACGCTGTATCTATATTTTCTTTTTGATGTTCTGAAGCTAAAAATTCTTCAAAAGTAAATACATTTTTAGCGATTTTTTTAGCGGATATTTTATCATCAGCTAAACGGATATATTCATCTCTAAACGTTAAAATTGCAGAAGGTTCTATTCCTATTAAAGGGTTTTCTTCGGATATTAACTCTTTAAAAATAGCTACATTTTTATTAGCTAGCGTTTTTGCTTCGTTTAAAAATCCTTTAGAAATATGACTTCTTCCGCTTTCTTCGTGTGTTATATTGTTGATTTCGTAGCCTAATTTTTCTAACACAAATACTGCATCTTTTCCTATTTCAGCATCATAAAAATTAGTGAACTCATCGTTAAATAAATACACCGTTTTTTTAGCTGTTTTGCTATTTATATTTGAAGGTGTATTTTTAAGCCAAGCCGATAAAGGTTGTTTAGCTAACTTCGGAACAGTTCGCTGAGTAGCAACACCCATTATTGTTTTAGCTAATAAAGTGTTGGTTAAAAAATTAGTGATAGCAGGAATTTTACTTCCTAGTTTATTATATTTTGCGTTATTCGCAAATAAAGTACTTCTAAAAGAATAACCGTTTGTTTCTTGATATTGATATAAAAATTCCGCTTTCATCGAAGCGATATCAACATTACTTGGGCATTCTGTAGCACAAGCTTTACAACTTAAACATAAATCTAAAACTTCTTTTAATTCTTTAGAATCGAATTTATTTTTAGCAGTATTATTTGTTAAAACTTCTCGTAACATATTAGCTCTTGCACGAGTTGTTTCTTTTTCATTTCTAGTAGCTCTGTAACTCGGACATAAAGTTCCGCCTGCTTCTGGCGATTTTCTACAATCTCCCGAGCCATTACATTTTTCAGCTAATTTTAAAATTCCTTCGCTTTCAGAAAAATCTTGTAATGTTTTTATAACAGGTTCTTTTCTGTCAATATCATAACGTAAATTTTTATCCATCGGAAAAGCATCGGTAATTTTTCCTTGATTAAAAACATTATTAGGGTCAAACGCTTTTTTTATCCTTCTTAATAATTGATAATTTTTATCACCAATCATTAACGGAATAAATTCAGCACGTACAATTCCGTCACCATGTTCCCCACTAAACGAACCTTTATATTTTTTTACAAGCTCAGCAGTTTCTGTGGTTATTTTTCGAAATAAAACAACATCTTCTTTTTTCTTCAGATTTAAAATCGGGCGTAAATGTAATTCTCCAGCACCAGCATGCGCATAATAAACGGCATCTTGCTGATATTTATCCATAATTTGAGTAAACTCTTCAATATATTCTGGCAAATCTTCTAAAGCAACGGCTGTATCTTCAATACAAGCAACGGCTTTCATATCGCCAACAATATTACCTAATAAACCTAAACCTGCTTTTCGTAAGTGGTGTACTTTTGCTATATCATCACCATAAACTTTAGGATAATGATGTCCAAAATTATTCGCTTTTAAGTCTTCAATTAATTTATCAGCTTGAATTTCTGCATCTTCTAAAGTATCCGAAGAAACCTCTAACATTAAAACCGCCTCAGGGTCGCCTTGTAAAAAAAATCTATTTTTAGCTTGTTCTCTGTTGTTTTTAGTACAATCTAAAATAACTTTGTCCATTAATTCACAGGCATACAATTTGTGTTTCATTACGGTAACCGTAGCTTTTAAACTTTGGTTGATACTTGTAAAATGCGGACAAACCATAATACTAAAAGTAGGAGGTAAGTCGTTTAATTGTATGGTGATTTCTGTCGAAAAAACCAACGTTCCTTCACTTCCTGATAAAAATTTTGCAGGATTTATAGTTGTTTCATTTCCTCCGAATAAATCGGATTTTAAAAATTCATCAACAGCATATCCTGTATTTCTTCTGTGGATTTCTGGTTTTGGAAATTCATTTATAATTTCTTTTTGAATTGCTTCTTGAGAAAGTTCATTGTAAATAGTTTTATAAATAGTTCCTTCTAAAGTTTGATTTATTTTTTTCTGATGAAACTCTTGCGAAGTAATTTCTGAAAAAAGAACATCGCTTCCATCAGCTAAAATTCCTTCGATAGAAATTACTTTATCACGAGTAACTCCGTAACGAATAGAGGTACTTCCTGATGAATTATTTCCAACCATTCCACCAATCATACATCTGTTTGATGTTGAGGTATTCGGACCGAAAAATAATCCGTAAGGTTTTAAAAATCGATTTAAATCATCTCGAATAATTCCAGGTTGTACGGTGATTGTTTTATTTTGCTCATCAAAAGCCAATATATTTGTAAAATGTTTTGAAACATCTACCACAATTCCATCACCAACACATTGCCCAGCTAATGAAGTTCCCGCAGTTCTAGGAATTAATGTAACTTTATTTTTGGTAGCAAAATCAATTAGTATTTTAATATCTTCTGAATCCTTCGGATAGGCAACCGCTAACGGAATTTTTCGATATACAGAGGCATCTGTAGCATATAAGGTTTTATGTAAATCATCAAAAAATAAAGTTCCTTTTAAGCTTTTATCTAAATTTAATAATAGTGTTTTTTCTGTCATCTTTCAGTTATTCAATAGGAATATTTCTTTTAAAGCAAGTGTCAAAGCAAATAAAAGTATCGGTACCTGCCACACCGTTTATTAAATGTACATTATCGTATAAAACTTTTTGTAAATGTTCGTTATCTCTGGCATAAATTAAAATAAAAATTGCGTAATTTCCTGAAACAAAGTTACATTCGGTAATTTCGGGTATTTTTTCTAATTCTTTCATAACATCTTTTGCAAAACGTGCTTCTCGCAAACGGATGCCTGTGTATGATTTTGTTTTATAGCCTAACTTATTTTCTTCTAAAATAAATTCAGCATTTTTTATAACTCCTTCAGCAGTTAGTTTTTTTATGCGTTGATGAATTAAAGAATTAGAAACATTTAGTTCTTCAGCTATTTGAGAGTAGGCTTTTCTAGCATCTGAACGTAGCTTTAATAGTATTTGTTTATCTATATAATCAAATTGATTATTCATTTTCTGTTTTTGGATTGTAAAAATGTTATTTTGGTTTTTTAAAGTTTATTTTTTTTATGTTTTACCATAAAATAACTTGTTAGTGTGTAAAATTAATCATTTTTAACTTTTATTAAAAGGAATATGATTTAATTTGTAGTAAAATTATCAAAATATGACAACAGCACAAATATTTGAAAAGTTATGGAAAGAGTACACAGAACGTACTCCTTCTGCACAAAAAATTAAAAATTTATTTACAGATAAAGGTAATGCGGTTTATAATGATCATGTTGCTTTTAGAACTTTTGATGATGAGCGTGTAAATATTGAAGTATTAGCAACGCCATTTTTAGAAGCTGGTTACCAAGAATGTGGTGATTACACTTTTGAAGCTAAAAAATTATATGCGAAACATTACGAGCATAAAACGGATAAAAATGCACCACGTGTATTTATTAGTCAGTTAAAAACAAAAGAGTTTTCTGCGGAATTACAAGCAACTGTAAAACGTTTAATAGATGGATTATCAGAAGAAGATTTAAACCCTGCGGAATTAGTTTTTAAAGGTCGTTTATGGGAACAACCTTCTTTTGAAGTTTATGAAAAATTACAAGCAGAAACTGAATATGCAGCATGGTTATATGTAAACGGATTTTGTTCAAATCACTTTACGGTAGATGTAAATAAATTAGATACTTTTAAATCGTTACAAGAAGTGAACGAGTTTTTAAAAGATAACGGCTTTAAAATGAATACTTCTGGTGGCGAAATTAAAGGAACTCCAGCGGTATTTTTAGAGCAGTCAAGTATTTTGGCGGATAGAATTCCTGTAGTTTTTAAACAAAATAAAACCGAAGTTACTAAAGAAATCACGTCTTGTTATTATGAATTTGCGTTCCGTCATACGATGGAAAATGGCAAATTATATTCTGGTTTTATAGCAGGTTCAGCTGATAAAATTTTCGAAAGTACCGATATGAAATTGTAATATTTATTTACAAATAACAATTTTTTAAGAGCATAAAAAAACCTTGCATCATTATTTTATATTTTTTAAATTATTTTTGATATAAAATTTGATGCAAGGTTTTCTATTTAATAATAAAAAAATAGAGAATTAATTTTTATAGCATTTCAACAAATTCTGAAAATACTTTTTTGTGTAATTCTACATCCATAGTAGGAGAAAGTGAAACTCGTACAATATAATCCTTGTCGCCTTCTTTGGTTGTTCCTTGGGTTGATGTTGCGGGAATTGTCCAATAACAGCCATTTAATTGCCCATAACTTACGCAAAATTTACTTTCTTGCGGAATCTTAGTAATCATTAAATTGATTAATTTTAAATTCAAGGCTCTTTTATAAGTTTCTTTTTCTTGAGGTGTATTTCCTTTAGTAGGTAAATCTAAAGAAAAAACAGAGGGCATAAATCCTTGCGAAGCTAACTCTTCAGAAACAAAATTTATTTTAGCTGTTGGTAATTTTTCACTGATATAGGTAACAAATTTACGGGTATTTTTATAAGCATTTTCGATTCGTTGATTCATCGAAGGCAATTGTTTTGCTAATACTTCATATTGATAATCGGTTGCTTGGTTATCAGAAATAATTAAATGTGTTTCAATTTTTTCAATTAACGTGTGAGTTTTTGCATTTCCAACACAATAACCAGCGGTACATTTTCCGCCACTAGGAAATTTAGAACCACTTACATATGAAATTACTTTAACGCTTGAAAGAATATCATTTTCGCCTAAAAAGTGTACGTTTGGGCAAAAGGTTTGGTCTAAGATAAAAACAGGAGCAATGGCCTTTTTTTTCAATTTTGTGGTGCGTTCAGCGCTTAAAATCTTGCTTAATTCTTTAAGATTAGGTACTTCAACTCTTGGGTTTGTTGGTATTTCGGCAATAATATACGGAATAGCATCATCTGCAGCAATTTCGTTTAAAATAGTATTTAAGCTTTGTACCATTTCATTATCTCTATCTACAGGTAAATCAACTACTTCTACATTTTTAATACACGCAGCAACACGTCTTGCTTGATCATTGGTGCCTCCATAACAATTTGGAGGTACAATAAATTTAATAGTTTTTGATGGATGGTTTTGTTGTGCATTATCAATAAGTCCCATCATAATAGCATATTGCATTGATAACCCGCTAGAACCAACTAGCGGTTTTGTGCTTGACTCTGTAATTTTTATAATGGTTTCTAAAACTGTTTTTTTGTCTTTTTCAACAGCTTTTGTATTATCAATAACAATTTGTTTTGTGAATTTTTGTAGAGCAATAAGCGAATTTTTAGGAGTCATTGCAATAGTTTCTCTACGTCTTACATGTTGAATTGCTGAAATATAATCATCATTTTTAGAGCCATTTACAACTAATACACTTCCTAATTGTGTGTTTGTATGAATGTAAAAATCAATATTAGGAATTAGATTGAAATCCGAAACGATATCTTTTTCAGTAATAAAAATAGTACTTCCGTTAAATTTTGGGAAATCAGCGAAACTTGTAGTGTTAGGTAATTGTGTTATTTTTTTTAATTCAAATTGGTATCCATAAACATTTTTTAATGTTTTGATATCAAGGTTTTTAGGTAGTTCTCCTGTGTGTATAATTTGAGTATTTTTATTTTCTAATAAGTTTTTTCTTAAAATACTTAAAACTGGAATTGTTTTTGAAGAGAAGCTAATTACGTTGTTTGAATTTAGTTTGTTTAAAGAAGCAATAGTCCACTCTAATACGCATGATAATGGGTGTCCTAAGCGAATATAGTCATAAGCCGTAGGTAATTGGTATAGCGCAGTTGCTTTAAAGTTGTTATTATTATATAAATTTTCAAATTGATTTAAAAACTGCGTTTTTGCTAAGTTTTCGTCATAAATATCTAATCGATGTGTTGTTAGGTTTAGCCAATCAGAAGGCATGTTTGTTAACACTTCTTTAATATATTTTAGTACTTTATTAGTATCCATAATTATAGCCTTTATATAGGCGGACAAGTTACATTAATCCGTTTTGTTTTAAAAGAATTTTTGAGCTATTGTTATGTTTATAAGTAAAAGTGTTAGTTGTTAAAGCTACTTGTTTAAATAAATAATAAATGAAATGTTTTAAAATATATGTGTAAGATGAAAATAATTTAATTAGTGCTAAATTTGCGAAAAAATATTTTTAATCTTAAATAAAGATAAAAGAGATACTAATTTTAATAAAATATATAGAAAATGAATAAAGTAAACTTATTGGTAGTCGTTTTAATTTTTAATTTAACTTGTTTTTCTCAGAAAAAAGAAAAAATAAAAGGAGATAAAAATGTAACAACAATAACCAAAACAATATCAAAAGGTTTTAATGCTGTTGAGGTAGATGATGCTTTAGAGTTAACAATAAAACAAGGGGGCAAAAATAGTTATACTATTACCGCAGATAATAACCTTCAAGATATTATAAGATTTACGGTTGTTGATAGTATTCTTAAAATAAATACGATAAATAGAATTACAAGCAGTAAAAAACTAGAAATAGGTTTGATGTTTAAAAATTTGGAACATATTATAGTAAAAAATGATGCTCAGGTTGAAGGGGAAGGAAGTATTGAAAGCTCTATAGTACGTATAAATGCTTATGATTCAAGTAAATTTGATTTTGATATTAAAGCTACTGATATTGTGGTTACAATGCAAAAAAATACAAAAGGAAAGCTTAAAGGGAAATCTACAAATACAACTATTATTATGAATGATAGAAGTGACTTAGAGGCAAGTGTGGTAGCTGATAAAACTACTGTTACATTAACTAAATCAGCAGAGCTAAAGTTAGAGGGGAATTGTGATTTAGTAGATTTTAATTTAAAAGATGAAACTGAATTAGATGCTCGAAAAATGAAAGTAGCATCAGCAGATTTATATACTTCTGATGGCTCAGAGGTATTTATTTATGTTGATAAAAAATTAGATATTTATGCTAAAGGAAAAAGTACTATTTATGTTTATGGAGATCCTAAATTTAACTTAAAAGGACTTAGAGATAAATCAAAAATTATAAAAAAATAATAAAAAGGCACTCATTGAGTGCCTTTTTATTATTTTAAAACTTCTGTTATAATTTTTCCTGTAGCGGCATTAGGAAATTCTATTTCGAGTAAATTAGAAATAGTAGGAGCTATGTCTATAATTTCATACTTTTTTTTAGAGGAGCCTTTTTTTATACCTTTACCATAAAAAAGAAGAGGAACGTGAGTGTCGTATGAATACCCTGACCCATGAGTTGATCCTTTTTTAGGGTAGCTAATTGTTGAAGGGGTTGGAACAAGCATTATGTCACCAGAAAATTTTTGATTATATCCGTTTTGTAATGAGTTTAAAATACCAGAACTAAAAGTAGTGTTTTGTAAAGTTTTAGCAGTTACTGATTTGTAAATACCTTTATAATTAATTACTTCATCGGCTATTTTTTGAGCTACTTTATTAGTGTTTAATTTTAACTTTGCTATTTTTTTCTTGTCTAAAAATATTTGAAAATTTGAAATGTTTTCAACTAGCGCATCAGAGTTAAAATGTTTTTTAGTAAAACTATTTACAAACTCAGTAAACTTTTTATAACTAAAATAATTAGCAGGAATTTTAACCGATTGCAAATAAGAAGGTACGTGTACTGCAGCATGATCAGCAGTTAAAAATAAGGTGTAATTCCCTTTACCAATTTGAGTGTCTAAAAATTTAAAAAGAGATGCTAAATCTTTATCTAAACGTAAATAAGTATCTTGAGTTTCTTTAGAAGCAACACCAAATTGATGTCCAACATAATCGGTAGAAGAATAACTAATGGTTAAAAAATCGGTATAATTAGATTTCCCTAAGTTTTCGCCAATAACAGCTGCTTTAACAAAATCGGTAGTTAAGGTGTTTCCAGCAGGAATTCCTTTTATAATACTGTAATTTTTGTTTTTACTTCTTAATTCAGGAATATTATGAGGAAATACAGGTTTTAATTCTCCTTTAAAAGGTTCTTCAAAGTTGTTATTATCGGCAATACTTTCGGTATAAGTATTTATATTATATAATGTTTCCCATGGTTTACTTAAATAGGTATCTGCTATTTTATCCGTATTAAATTTTTGAACCCAATTAGGAAGTTTATCCATATAATAAGAAGAGGTAATCCAATCTCCTTTACTGCCGCCATCAAACCAATAAACACCATTTGCAGTATGTCCAGCAGGTAAAATTGCTGAACGGTCTTTAATAGCAATACCAATTGTTTTTCCGTTCATATTTTGTGCTAACTTTAATTGATCTGCAATTGTTGTAGCTAACAATTTATGTGGCGATTTTTTTCCGCCTTTACCAGTATTTCCAATAGTTTTATAATTGTTGTCATCTACACAATAAATAGTTTCTTTTAAAAATTTATCGTACCAATTATTACCAATAATAGCATGGTTAAAAGGGGTAGTTCCTGTATAAATAGAGGCATGCCCTACAGCAGTATAAGTTGGTATGTAGTTGTAGTGAGTGTTTTCAAGAGAAAATCCTTTGTTTAGTAATCGGTTAAAACCACCTTTACCGTACCTACTTGCAAAACGAGTAAGGTAGTCATAGCGCATTTGATCTATAACAATACCTACAACTAATTTTGGTTTTTTAATATTTTTTTTATTGACAGTAAAGTTACTCAAGCAAATTATAGCGAAAAAAGCTAAGGGTATAAATTTTTTCATTCTGATTTTTAAAAAGATAAATTCAAAGGTAGCCAAATAGATACTAAATAGATAATAAAGCTTAGAGTTAATGGTTTTTTAATACTTTAGCAAAAAGAAAAATAGATTAGTTTAATGAACTACATTGAGCATATAGGTAAGTATTTTTTTATGTTAAAACAAGTTTTTAAAAAACCACAACGAGCACGTGTTTTTAGAGAAGCTTTGTTTAGAGAAATAGATGAGTTAGGTCTTAAATCATTAGGAATAATAGCTTTTATATCTTTTTTTATAGGAGGGGTAATAGCATTACAAACAGCCTTAAATTTAGAAAGTCCTTTTATACCAAGATCATTAATAGGATTTGCAGCTAAACGTTCTATTATACTAGAGTTTGCTCCTACATTTTGTTCTATTATTTTAGCAGGAAAAGTAGGGTCATATATAACTTCAAGTATAGGTTCTATGAGAGTTACAGAGCAAATAGATGCTTTAGAGGTAATGGGTATTAATTCTTTAAATTATTTAGTACTACCCAAAATAATTGCTACAGTATTTTTTTATCCCTTTTTAATTGTATTGGGTATGTTTTTAGGAATTTTTGGAGGATGGGTTACCGGTGTATTTTCGGGATTGTTTTCAGGAGTTGATTATATAACAGGAATTCAGATGGATTTTGATCCATTCTTGTTAACTTATGCTATTATAAAAACATTAATTTTTGCTTTTTTAATAGCCACAGTACCTTCTTATCATGGTTATTATGTTAAAGGAGGTTCATTAGAAGTAGGTAAAGCTAGTACTCAAGCTGTGGTTTGGACAACAGTACTTATTGTGATAGCTAATTATTTATTAACTCAAATGTTATTAACATAAATGATAGAAGTAAATAACTTACACAAAGGGTTTAATGGTATTGAAGTTTTAAAAGGAATTACAACTACTTTTTTGCCAGGAGAAACCAGTTTAATAATAGGACAAAGTGGTTCTGGAAAAACGGTTTTTTTAAAATCATTAATAGGATTGCATGTTCCTGAAAAAGGAACAGTGATTTATGACGGAAGGGTTAATACGGAAATGACATTGGATGATAAAAGAAACTTTCGTAAAGAACTAGGTATGGTTTTTCAAGGAAGTGCTTTATTTGACTCTCAAACCGTAGAAGAAAATGTAATGTTTCCTTTAAAAATGTTTACAAAACAATCTGAAAGTGATATGCTTGATAGGGTTAACTTTGTTTTAAAACGCGTAAACTTAGAAAATTCAAATAAAAAATTTCCAGCTCAATTATCAGGAGGTATGCAAAAACGAGTAGCTATTGCAAGAGCTATTGTTATGAATCCGAAATACTTATTTTGTGATGAGCCTAATTCAGGCTTAGACCCTCAAACATCAATTGTAATAGATAATTTAATTCAGGAAATTACAGACGAATATCAAATAACAACAGTTATTAATACACATGATATGAATTCTGTTATGGAAATAGGAGATAAAATTGTTTTTCTAAAAAACGGAATAAAAGCATGGGAAGGTTCTCATAAAGAAATTTTTAAAACAGATAATCAAGCAGTCGTAGATTTTGTTTATTCTTCAAATTTATTTAAAAAAGTACGAGAAGCTTATTTATTAGAAAAATAATTTTAATGTTAAAATATTGTAAAACAATATCCTATGTTGTATGCCTAAAAATAGATGTTTTTTTTTGATTAAAAAGTTTGTGAAATAGTAAATACCTTGTATATTTGCAACCGCTAAGCAGAAAACAATAAATGACCTGGTAGCTCAGTTGGTAGAGCATCTCCCTTTTAAGGAGAGGGTCCTGGGTTCGAGCCCCAGCCCGGTCACAAAAAGCTTCTCTTGTATTTAGAGGAGCTTTTGTTTTTTAGCAATAGTTTTGGGGAGATACCAAAGCGGCCAACTGGGACGGACTGTAACTCCGTTGTCTTACGACTTCGCAGGTTCGAATCCTGCTCTCCCCACAAACCTCCATCATTATGATGGAGGTTTTTTTGTTAATACGATTACTATGTATAAAAGCAATCTGTAATTTTAAAAAAGTAATGTTTAAATGTATGCAGTAAAATAATAATAATTTAATATACATGTAATGAGGTTGTTGAGTTTTTTTTGCTAATTTTATTGCTTTTTTAATTCAAAAATTTTGCGAGATTAAAAATAACTTGTATATTTGCAACCGCTAACGAGAAAATAATAAAATGACCTGGTAGCTCAGTTGGTAGAGCATCTCCCTTTTAAGGAGAGGGTCCTGGGTTCGAGCCCCAGCCCGGTCACAAAAGCTTTTCTTATTTAGAAAAGCTTTTTATTTTTTCAATAGCTTTGGGGGAGATACCAAAGCGGCCAACTGGGACGGACTGTAACTCCGTTGTCTTACGACTTCGCAGGTTCGAATCCTGCTCTCCCCACAAACCTCTATCACAACGATGGAGGTTTTTTTATTTTTAGAAAGTTATTTTGTTTATCTTTTTGTTTTTTGTATTAAACAAATTGTATTTTCGTTGAATATTAATTATTATATTTATGAGAAAGATATTTTTATTTATAGTGTTATTACAATCCCTTTTTTCAGTAGGTCAAAACCAAGGAGTTGTTTCAGGAAAAGTAATTGACGTAAGTACTAGAGCTATTATTCCTTATGTAAATATATTAGTTTACGGTACTACTATAGGTGTAGTGTCAGATGAAAAAGGTTTTTTTACAATAAAAAATATTCCGCTAGGGTATAATAAATTACAAGTTTCTTTAATTGGTTATGAAACTTTAGTATCAGATGAATATTTAGTAACTAAAGATAAAGCTCCTTTTGTAACTATTGAACTAAAAGAAAATGCGACCAATTTAAACGAAGTAGAAATAAAAGCTAGTTTATTTAAAAAATCTATAGAAAGCCCCCTATCATTACAATCGTTAGGGGTTGCAGAAATAGAAAAAAATCCTGGAGGAAATAGAGATATTTTAAAAGTTATTCAATCATTTCCAGGGGTTGCCTCAAACCCAGGGTTTAGAAATGATATTATAATTAGAGGAGGTGCAACATCTGAAAATAAATTTTATTTAGATGGTATTGAAGTTCCTGTAATAAATCATTTTCAAACACAAGGAGCTACAGGAGGTCCTGTAGGAATAATGAATGCTGATTTAATTCGTAAAGTTGATTTTTACTCAAGTGCTTTTCCTGCTAATAGAGGAAATACATTAAGTTCGGTTATTGAATTTACTCAAAAAAGAGGAAATCCAACAGCGCTTAAAACAAGAGCTACTTTAGGAACATCAGATGCAGGTATTACTTTAGATGGACCTTTAGGAGATAATACTACGTTTATGTTATCTGTTCGTCAATCATATTTACAGTTTTTATTTAAGTTAATTAAATTACCTTTTTTACCAACCTATAATGATTTTCAATTAAATGTAAAGTCACAATTATCAAAAAATAGTGAATTATCTATTATTGCTTTGGGAGCTATAGATAACTTTAAATTAAATGAATCAGTAAATGATAATGAAACGAATGAAGAAACTTTAAAAAGAAATAAAATAATTTTAAATACCGTTCCTGTAAATAACCAATGGAATTATACTGTTGGAGCTAGTTATAAATATTTTGCAAATGACGCTAGACATTTATTTGTTTTAAGTAGAAATGAACTTAAAAACGAGGCGAAAAAATATTTTTTAAACCAAAAAAAGCCATCTAATTTATTATTAGATTATAATTCAAAAGAAGCAGAAACAAAATTTCGATATGAAAATACCTTTATTACTAATGGTTATAAGTTTAATTTAGGTACCAATTTAGAATTAGCCAGTTACTTAAATGATACTTATAGAAAAGTAGCTAATTCTCAAGGTGTTTTTGAAGATGTGTTTAGTTCAAAAATAAATTTTATTAAGTATGGAATATTTGGAAATGTATCTAGAGAATATTTAAATAATAAATTAGGAGTATCTTTTGGATTTAGAATAGATGGAGTTGATTATAATGAGGAAATGAAAAATCAATTAAATCAATTTTCACCTAGACTTTCTTTTAGTTATCGTTTAAGTAATAAAATATCATTAAATTCATCTATAGGAAGTTACTATCAATTACCATCTTATACTGTTTTAGGATTTAAAAACAACGAAGGTGAGTTTGTAAATAAAAAAGGGTTAAAATATATACAGTCAGATCATTTTGTAAGTGGTTTATCATACAAGCCTAATACAAGTTCAAAAATAACTTTTGAAGGGTTTTATAAAGCTTATAGTAACTATCCTTTTTCGGTAAGAAACCAAATAAGTTTAGCTAATTTAGGTGTTGATTTTGGTGTTGTTGGTAATGAGGAAGTTGTTTCAAATTCAGAAGGAAGGGCATATGGAATAGAATTGTTAGCGCAAAAAAAATCATATAATGGTTTGTATGGAATTGCTTCATACACCTTTGTAAGGAGTGAGTTTAAAAATGCTACAGGAAATTATATACCATCAACATGGGACAATAAACATCTTTTAACCATAACAGCAGGTAAAAAATTAAAAAAAAACTGGGAAGTAGGTGCTAAATTTCGTTTAGTAGGAGGTAGGCCATATACGCCTTATGATGAAAATGCATCTTCATTAAAATCAAATTATGATGTTGTAAATGGTGGTGTTTTAGATTATACAAAATTAAATAATCAACGTTTTAATACATATACCCAGTTAGACGCAAGAGTAGATAAAACTTGGTTTTTAAAGAAAGCATCAATTAACTTATATATTGATATTCAAAACGTATATGCAAGCAGTTCTAAACAAAATCCTTTTTTACTACCTATAGAGGATGTAAATGGAAGAATTACAGATTCGAATGACTCAAGTAGATATGTTTTAGAAGAAATAGAAAGTACCTCAGGTAGAGCTTTACCAAGAATAGGTGTAATTGTAGATTTTTAGAAGATTTTAACTTTTAAAATTGTTATAAAAACGGTAAATTGCTGATTAAATAAAAACACTACACATGAAAAATTTGTTTATAGGAGCCTTTTTTACTTTTTTGAGTATAGGTTCAGTAACAGCTCAAAAATATCAGTTTAAAACGGTAAAAGACATTGAAAGTAGTCAAATTAAAAGTCAAGGTAATACAGGTACTTGTTGGAGTTTTTCAACTACATCATTTTTAGAGTCAGAAATTATACGTTTAACAGGTAAAAACATAGACTTATCAGAAATGTATAGTGTGCGTAATACCTATTCAGATAAAGCAACAAACTATTTATACCGTAAAGGAAAAGCACAATTTAGTGAAGGTGGTTTAGGGCATGATGTTATAAATTCAGTAGCTAATTATGGATTAGTTCCTGAGCAAGTTTTTTCAGGGTTAGATATAGGGCAAAATAAACATGACCATGCTGAGTTAGTTGCTGTTTTAAAAGCTATGCTAGACACTTATATTAAAAATCCTGCAGGTGAATTAAGTTCGAAGTGGAAAAAAGCAACTCAAAGTATTTTAGATGTATATTTAGGTAAACATAAAAAAGATTTTATTTTTGAAGGAAAAAAATATACCCCAAAAAGCTTTGCAGAATATGTAAAAATAAGTCCATCAAATTATGTAAGCATTACCTCTTTTGAGCATGCAAAAATGTATGATAAATTTATTTTAAATATTCCTGATAATTTTTCAAACGGTTCTTTTTATAACGTGTCATTAGATGAGTTGGTTTTGGTAACAGAAAAAGCTATTCAAAATGGGTATACAATAGAATTAGATTGCGATGTTTCAGAGAAAACGTTTTCATCAAAAAATGGTATAGCTTTTATACCAGCTAGTACTACAGATGTTGAAAAAGGGATGAAGGAAATTATAAAAGAAAAGAATATATCTTCTGGTTTTCGTCAATCGGAATTTGAAAATTTTAATACAACAGATGATCATTTAATGCATATTGTTGGTATTGTAAAAGATCAAAAAGGAAATAAATATTTTAAAGTAAAAAATTCATGGGGAGCTAATAAAGGAAATAACGGCTACATATATATGTCTATGTCTTATTTTAAATTAAAAACAATATCAGTATTAGTACATAAAGATGCTATTTCTAATACTTTAAAAACAAAACTAAATATTAAAAAATAAATTTTTTATAAAGTTTAATTTAAAGCTTGAAGAGTATTCTTCAAGCTTTTTTGTTTTATTCAATAATCAAGAATTTTGTATCTTTCCGAAGTTCTTAATAATTAATTTAAATGGAGGAAAAGATAAGTAAAGATGAAAATGTAGCACAATCTAAACAGGCTATTCAAGAAGATGCAAAAGGATTATGGGATAGCACTAAAAAATTTCTTGTAGAATTACTAGATTTTCGTGAAGATACAGATCAAGAAGCAACTATAGAGGCTATAAAAGTTGATATCCCTTTTAAAGGAGCTACAGCATGGATTTTAATATGTTCAATATT
Source organism: Tenacibaculum aestuariivivum (assembly GCF_964507685.1). Classification (GTDB taxonomy): domain Bacteria; phylum Bacteroidota; class Bacteroidia; order Flavobacteriales; family Flavobacteriaceae; genus Polaribacter; species Polaribacter aestuariivivum. Next base: position 933,762 of record NZ_OZ208414.1, on the reverse strand, counting down.
TGTAGCATCAATTGGTTTAAATGCTAACTCAACAGCAGTTGTAATTGGAGCCATGTTAATATCACCTTTAATGGGACCTATTTTAGGTATAGGTATGTCGTTAGCAATTAATGATATTGATACTTTAAAAAAATCAATGATAAACTTAGCTATTATGATTGTGTTAAGTTTGTTAACAGCATTTTTATTCTTTTTTTTATTTCCATTAAAAGAAGAAACTTCAGAGTTGTTAGGAAGGGTAAAACCAGACATTCGTGATGTACTAATTGCGTTTTTTGGAGGATTAGCTTTGATTATAGCACGAACCAAAAAAGGAACCATAGCATCCGTAATATTTGGAGTTGCAATTGCTACAGCTTTAATGCCTCCTTTGTGTACAGCAGGATATGGTTTAGCTATAGGAAATTTCGACTATTTCTTTGGTGCTATGTATTTGTTTACCATCAATACTATTTTTATAGCCTTAGCTACTTTTGTAGTTTTAAAAGTTTTAGGGTTTACAATGATTCGTTACGTTAATTCTGAAAAAAGAAAAAGAATAGCACGTTTAGCATCATTTGTAGCTTTTTTAGTAATGGTGCCTGCAATGTTTACTTTTATAAATGTTTATAAAGAAAGTGTAGTTACCGCAAATTATGATAAATTTTTGAAAGATGAAATTTTAGCAAATCAAGATTTGTGGTTACAAAGAGAAAATATTGATAAAAAAAACAAAAAAATAAGTTTATTTTTTAATGGTGATGTAACTGATGCAACTGAAACTTTTTTAAGAAATGAGTTAAAATCATATCCTAAATTAGACGATTATCAACTGTTTATAAACGAAAATAAAGCACGAAGTGTAGATAGGGTAGTAGATGCTTATGATAGGGCTATTGTAGATTTAGATCAAAAAGATAATATTATAAAAGGACTTCAAAAAGAAATTGAAGATTTAAAAACTACTATTTCTAGTTTAAATAATAGTATTGAGCAGGATGCACTGACAAGAGATAAAAATAGTATTCCTTTTAGTAAAATTGCTAAGGAGGCTAAAATTAGGTTTAATGATATTGAAGGAATTAGTTTTTCTAAAAAATTATCTTCTAATGATTTTATAAAAATAGATACCATACCTGAACTAGCTGTAATATGGAATAAAAAACTAGCAGATTCAATAGTTAAAAAGAAAGAAAAAGAACTTAAAGATTGGATTCAAAAAGAACTAAAACTTGATATTGTATTAATTAAATAAGGATGATTAGTTATAAAATAAAAACCTCTATAAGAAAGATAAATATTTCTCTTTTTTATAGAGGTTTTATTTTTTTTAAAAGAAACATAATTTTTTTAGATGTAAAGTAAAATAATGAAGCTAAGAAGTTTTTACTATAAATCATTTTATCGAGTTTATTTACTATTTTTTAAACAAGCTTGATAGCTCAAAGGAATTTATTTTTATTGGTTTAGTTCAACCAAATTTTTGATACTCTATAAAGTATGAAATTATACAAATAGATATTTTATTATAAATTATTTAAAGAGTTGTTTATTTTATTTCAATGAGGATATTAGTCTTTAAATTATCTGAAGTTTAATAAAGTGTTATTTGATAAATTATTTAGTAAGTTTGATCGTGTAACAGGCTTATTATTAAGGTAATTAAACTTTAATTATTTAACACATAAATTTATAATGTAATTTTTAAATTGAAAGTAATGTGAAAACGTATTTTTATAAAAGTAAAAAACCGAGCAAAAGCTCGGTTTTTTTATTAAATACTAATAGTATCTTGTTCAAAAATTATTTTTGATTAATTACTCTAAAAGTAGTTCTACGATTTGCAGCATGCTCACGTTCTGTACAAGAAACACCATCAGCACATCTGTTAGTTAACTTATTTTCACCATAACCGTTAGCTGTTAATTGACTAGCATTAACTCCTTTAGAAATTAAATAATTTACAACTGAACGAGCTCTTCTTTCTGATAAAGATTGGTTATTTACCTTACTACCTCTAGAATCAGTATGAGATTCAACAGCAGCAGCTACACCCGTTTTTAAAATCGGTAATAATCTACTGTCTATAAGTCGTTTAGCACCAGGTGTTAAAGTAGCACTACCTAAGTTCCAGTTAATTGGTAATGGAGTATTTTCAATTAATTTACACTCTACTTCTTTCCAAGAAGTTAATCCTCCTTTAGATACTAATACTTCTTTAGTTATAGATTTATATTTAGGAGCAACAGGAATTTCTTCTTTCCATGCATCTTTCACTAAAACAGTTTTCTTTAAAGTACTATATACTGGGGTTCCTTTAACTTCCGTAGCTGTAGGAGGAGTTACCATTACAGTTTTCTTTAATGTAGTAGTTACTTCTGGAATATCTATAACTTTAGTTGTGGTAACAGCAGGTATTACTCTTGTTATAGTCGTAGTTACTTCAGGAATAGTAATAACTTTAGTTGTAGGAGGAGTAACCATTACTCTTTTCTTAATAACTTTTGTTACTTCAGGAATATCAATAGTTCTAGTTGATGGAGGAGTAACCATTACTGTTTTCTTAACAATTTTTGTTACTTCAGGAATTTCAACAACTCTTGTTGATTCTGGTGTAATTACAGTTCTTTTTATAGTCTGAGTTACTTCAGGAATAGCAATAACTCTAGTTGAAGGAGGTGTTGTCATTACTCTCTTCTTAATTATTTTAGTAACAGCAGGAACATCAATAGTTCTAGTTGATGGAGGAGTAACCATTACTCTTTTCTTAACAATTTTAGTTACCTCAGGAATTTCAATAACTCTTGTACTAGGAGGAGTTTTTACAACTCTTTTAGTATAAACTGCATTTCCACATCCGTTTGGAGAAGTACTTTCATTACATTCAGGCTTTGATACAGTTTCAGCATCTCTACTTAAAATAGTTTTATTAATTGTTTGGTACTGTGCAGGTACCTCTACATAACACCAGTAACGACAGTCGTTAGGGTCAGAAGATTCACAATCAGGAGCTTTTTCACTCATCTGCCATCTAGCAGATTTTGCTTTAACTTCAATAGTTTCACTGTCACTGCTAAATGAAGCTGGAATTACACTTAGTTTAGAACCAAAATCTCTTTTCTTGTAAGAAATAGTTTCTGTTCCATAAACAGCAGGTATAACTTCCAAACGTTGAGACGCTTCTTTTACCACTACAGTAACATCACGCATTTCATATTTAGCAGGTACTACTTCAATACGTTGTGAAGCTTCTTTAACAGTAACAACAACATCGCGCATTTCATATTGAGCAGGAATAACTTCTAAACGTTGAGATGCTTCTTTAACAACTATAGTTTCTGAAACTACACTTGAAGTAGCAGGTACTTTAACTAAACGTTGGCTAGCTTCTTTAGTAACAACAACAACATCTTTTGTTTCATATTTAGCAGGTATAATCTCTAAACGTTGAGTAGCTTCTTTAACAACTACAGTAACATCACGCATTTCATATTGAGCAGGAATAACTTCTAAACGTTGAGATGCTTCTTTAGTAACTACAGTTTCAGCAGCAGTAGACGGTTTAGATAAAGCTCTTTCAATACGTTGGCTAGCTTCTTTACTTACAATTGAATATGATTGAGATTCATATTTAGCAGGTACAATAACTAGTTTTTGGCTTCCTTCGTTAACTAAAACACGTTCCGTTACAGCTTTATATTCTGCAGGATGTGTAACAATTCTTTTATATGCAGGAGCAATTTCTATTGTTACGTCTTGGTTTTTCCATACTTCAGGAGTTTTACAGCGGACATAACATTTTCCGGGTTCTGCATTAGTGGGCAAATCTTGAGCCGATGCTGTAAAATAAAATGCCAGTAAGGCACTTGTTAATAGTAATTTTTTCATAATAGATAAAATTTTTTATGGTTACTTAGTTTTGTTATGTGACACACAAAAGAAATGAAAGTCACATACAAACAAATATAAGTGTTTTTATACGATGTTAAAGAAATGTTAAAGGATTATAATTTGTTAAAATACAAAGATTTAATGATTCCATCCGATAATCCAATTTTAGGAACAAATATTTTTCTAGCCCCACTCCACTTCATTGCAGATAAGTAAATTTTAGTAGCAGGAACAATAACGTCTGCTCTATCAGGGTTTAAACTTAGTTCAGATATACGATCTTTATAGCTCATTTTTTTTAAAAATTGATATTGAGCATTTAAGTAAATATAAGATATTGGTTTTCCAACATCTCTACCCGACATTTTAAATATTTTATTAATATTTCCACCAGAACCAATAAGAGAAATACGTCTGTAGTTTTTGGTGTTTTCTTCAATCCATTCTTGTACTTGTTTAAAAAGAATCTTATTTTCTGATTTTTTATTATTTATTAATCGTACAGTACCTATTTTAAATGATTTTGATTTTACAATTCTACCTTTTGAAAATAATGTAAACTCAGTACTACCACCACCAACATCAACATAAAGGTAGGTTGATTCAGATTCAATAAGATGATGTAAATCAGTAGAAAATATAATGGCAGCTTCTTTTTTGCCATCAATTATATCAATTTTTACATTAGTTTTTTTAAAAATTGTATTAACTACTTCTATTCCATTTTTAGCCTCTCGCATAGCTGAGGTTGCGCATGCTTTATACTTCTCTACACCATGAACTTTCATTATCAATTTAAAAGCTTCCATAGCATCAATCATTCGGCAGGTGTTTTCTTCTGATATTTTACCTGTAACAAATGCATCTGCTCCTAAACGAATAGGAACACGAACTAAGGAAGATTTTTTAAACAGTGGTTCTTTATTTTTTTCCTCAATAACATTTGCAATTAAGAGTCTTACTGCATTAGAACCTATATCAATAGCGCCATATTTTTTAATTTTCAAAATATTTAAGTTTATCTATGGTTTTTAGGAAAATCAACTAATATAGTATTTCCTTTTTTTATGTTTTTCCAGTGCTTGTCTTTAAATTGTATACCAACCACACCACAAGTAGGTACGTGTGCTATAGGTTTATTACCAAATTTATTTACAAAACTATTAATACCATGATCATGACTAAATATAATAGCACTGTCAAAATGATCATCTAAAGCATGTACTGTTTTCACTAAATAACCGTCACTAAAATTATACAATTGACGTTTTATTTGCAAATTAGATAGTGGGTATTTAAAATTATCACAAAATATAATAGCAGTATGTAAAGCTCTGTTAGCACTACTAGAAACAAATACATCTGGCTTTATAATTTCTTTAGCTAGGTATTTAGATAAAAGATGTGCGTCGTTAATACCCCGTTCTTTTAAAGGTCTATCAATATCTTTTATGCTTTCATATAGCCAAGATGATTTTGCGTGACGAACAATATAAAGTGTTTTCATTTATTTTTTTAAATGTATGTAAATATAAAATTATGGAGCTAAACGTTCAAGTTTCCAAGAAAAATTTTTTTCTAATGTGTATCTTATACGGTCATGCATTCTGTTAGGTCTTCCTTGCCAAAATTCAATTGACATTGGTTTTACAATGAAGCCTCCCCAATGTGGTGGACGTATAATTTCTTTATTTTTAAATTTTTCAGATGTTTTTTTTAGTTGATTATCAAGTGTTTTACGAGATGGTACAACTTCACTTTGATTAGATGCCCATGCGCCTAATTTACTTCCATCGGGTCTAGATTCAAAATAGCCATCAGATAAATTTTCCGCTAGTTTTTCCGCTTTTCCTTTGATAATTATTTGTTGTTCTAATCCTGGCCAAAAAAAAGAAAGGCATACATTATTGTTGTTAAGTATAGCTTTTCCTTTTTCAGAATTATAGTTAGTATAAAAAATAAAACCTTCCCATGTATATTTTTTTAATAATACTATTCTGTTTTTAGGAAAACCATCTAATCCTATTGATGAAACGTTCATAGCATTACTTTCATCCACCATTTCTGATTCATCAGCAACAAAAAACCAATCTCTAAATAACTCGATAGGGTTTTCAGGACAGTTTTTTTTTAATAACTCTTTTTTTTCGTATGTTTTTCTATAATTACTTAAATCGTGTGACATGTTTATATTTATATGCTATGTAAAAATACAGTTTTATCAAATATTTTACTCTTTTAATTAAAAAAAATATTAATTAATAAAGAGTACGCAACTAATATACAAACATTAAATGCTACTTATTACAAGTGTTGTGATTTATGTTTATTGCAAGGTGTTTTTGTAATAAAAAACAATATATGATTATGTTTTTTGATAAAAAAAAGCCATCTATATAGATGGCTTTTGCTATGTTAATTATTAATTTTACTTTATTAAAAGTTTTTTAGTAATACTTTTATTTTGAGTATTCATTTTTAAAATATACACTCCTTTAGAAAGGTGTTTTACTGAAAATCTATTTTTATTTTTATATTCACCTACTTTTTTTCCTTCAAGGCTATATAGTTGTATAACAATATTTTCATTATTAGTATTTTCTATATTTATATAATCAGTAGTTGGATTAGGGTATATAGATAACTTGTATTCTTTCGAGTTTTTTGATTCAGGTCCGGTATTAGGAAGTGAAACGTTTAAAGGAGTACTCCATAAGCTATTTTCGTTAAAATTAGTTGCTCTAACTCTAAAAGTATAGTTAGTTTCTGCATTTTGTTTTTCAATCCAAAGGTAATACGTAGATGAGGTGTTTTTAGTTAACCAATTTCCATTACTTAAAAGTTGAACCTCATAATTTGTAGCGCCAGAAACGCTACCCCAAGCTGCATAGAATCCTGTACTGTAAGTTCCTGCAGAACTAATATTTGTTGGGGTATCTAAAGTAGGGGTATTGCTTTGTCCGGAAAAGTTAACCGTATAATCTTCAGCTTCACCATCGCCAATAGTAGTACAAGCATCAGTAGGGGTGCTATTATATTTCATAATAACACGCATTCTTGAGGTTCCAGAAGCGTTATTGTTAATCAAAAAGTTTCCTGTAACAGTACCGTCTCCTGAAATATTATTTAAAACTCTTTCTGAAGCTTCAAATGTATTATTATTGTTGTAATCTATAAAAACAGCCCAGTACTCAGTATATGACGAACTAGAAAACCCAGGAGTTAAACTAATATTAGTAGTGCTTCCTGCGGTTAAATTTATAGTTTGATTTGTATAGTCACTGTAACCATTTGGGTTTGCGGAAGAGGTGTTTGTGAAGTTTCCAATACTTACAGATTGAATATATTCATAACTACTATTTCCTGTAATTTCACAGTAATTAGTATTTCCTTTTCCAGAAAATTTGACGGTATAATCTTCAGCTTCACCATCGCCAATAGTAGTACAGGCATCAACAGGATTGCTGTTATATTTCATAATAACGCGCATTCTTGAGGTGCCGGTTGCTGTATTGTTAACGGTAAAATTTCCTGAAACTGAATTGTTTCCAGAAAGATTGTCTAAAACTCTTTCTGAAGCTTCAAATGTATTATTATTGTTATAATCTATAAAAATAGCCCAATGTTCAGTGTAACTAGATTCAGAAAATCCAGGTGTTAGGTTTACGTTAACTGTTTGACCAGTAGTTAAATTTATAGTTTGGTTAGTATAGTTTCCGTAGCCATTTGTTTCTAATCCTGAAGAGTTTGTAAAGTTATTAAAAGCAACAGATTTTATGTGCTCGTAGCTACTATTTCCAGTAATAGTACAGTAGTTATTGTTGCTACCACTACTAGTTGTGGTTGTTGAGGTGTTAGAGTATTCAGAGTTACTTGTTTCTAAAAAAGCACGAACTCTATATGAGTATGAGGTATTTGCTGTTAGTCCGGTATTTGTATAAGAGCTAATGTTTGCACCTATAGAGGCAATTTCAGTAAAATTACCATTTTCATTTAAACGTTCAATTTTAAATCCTTCTTCGTTATTTGAATTATCTGACCAATTTAATGTTATAGCAGAAGATGAGTTAGCTGTGCTTGTTAGGTTAGACGGAGCGTTAACGCTAATAGGAGTATCGTTAAGTGTAGTTTGCCCTGCTAAAATGTCTCCGTTTGGTTTTGTAGAAAAAGCGTACTCTGTTACAATCATAGTATTTCCGTCAGAGCTAACATAAACTCTCATCCATCCATGAACTGGTTCATTATTGTGAGTGGCAGAGAAACCTACATATTGAGTTTGTCCGTCCCAGGTCGTATAATTTGTGGTTCTAAGGTCTAATTGATCAGGGTATGCGCCTGGTTCGGTAAAATTACTAGCAGTTGAAATTAGTTGGTTGTAATTTAATAAAGAAATATTTCTACTAGATGAATTAGTAACTAATTTTTTTCCATAAGTTTCAATTTTTAAATGATTTGCAGCGTATTGCCAAGCTCCATAAGAACCGTCTCCATTTATTTTAGGTAAAGAGAAAAATTGCCAAGGAGTACTAGAGTCTGCAGAAACATCAGTAATATTTTCATAAATAATTTCAAAAGGGTCATAAAAACTAAGTTTTAAGCTAACAGATGAACATGCTAAGTTTTGAGCAGAATATAACGCCGAACTATTAAAATTTAAATTTAAAGTTTGATTATTAAACATTGTATGGTTATATGCGCTACCACTTATTGTTATATAAGCTGTGGTGTAAGAGCTTGTTTGTATTGAGGCAGTTAGCCCTTGAGGTAGGTTTAAATTATAATCTGTACCAGGTGTAAGTGTGGCGTTAGAAGATGAAAAGTCAGCACCATTTAAAGTTATTATTGCAGTTTGGTTTATAGTACCATTATTAGAAATAGATTCTTTAAATACATTATTATTAATTGAAAAAGAAGCTCCTGAGCTATTAACACCAGTATCTATAAGGTTTTGGTATTGCCATAATGTTTGTCGAGCAGGGTGTTGTAATGCAGCTAGCATACGATCTGTTTGTCCTCTTGTAAACATTCTATAACAACCGTCAGCGGCACCATTGTAGCCCATGTAATTTTCATAGTTTACAAAGTTACCTTCGCAATTTGTAATAGGAGAGCAGTTAGCGCCAACTGTGGATGCATCTTCAGGAGGAGTGTCAGAAACTTCATCGTTAGGGTAAGTACAACCTCCATCAAATGTATGTATTAGGTTTAAATAATGACCAAATTCATGTGTTAAAACAGAAGCAAACTCTACACCTGTATTACCATGTAAGTATGCGCCATTATATACCACCCTAGCAGTATTGTTGTTAGACATAGAGGTGTTTGGGTACCAGGCAACTCCAGAGTTGGTGGTGCTACCATCTGCATATAAATCAGCTTGAATATAAACATTCATGTATTTATAATTATCCCAAGCATCGTTTCCAATTTGAGTGTCATAACCACCGCCATTACCGTAACCAGATCTCTCATCGTAAAAAACAACACCTGTTGTGCAATTTCCATTAGGATCTAATTTAGCTAACTTGAATTCAATACTTAAAGTGCTTTTTATAGGGTTGAAGTAAGGGTCAACATCATTAAAATCAGCATTTAATCCTTGAAAGTCGTCGTTTAATTTTTGTAAAGCAGTTTGAATTATTTCAGTAGTAACAGTTTTTCCGTTTTGTGTTTTTCCATAAACATGAAATACTACAGGTATTGTATAATTACTAGCAACACCTTTGCTTTGTTTTTGTAAAGGCTTATATTTTTTTGTGAATTTATTAAATTCTTGATATTCTTTTTTAGATTCAGGGTGTTTTTGAAAGTAAATTTCATTTTGTTCACTTGCTTTACACGCGTGTTTTGTTTGTGCGTGTACTTGCATTATTAGAAGTGTTAAAAATGCAATAAAATAGTGTTTTTGTTTCATTATTTTAAATTTGAAGGGTTTATATTATTTTATTATCTGTAAAAGTATTATTTTTTTAATGATTTAACAATATTTTAAATTAACGTAAGTAAATACTATTTTATCTTTAGTTATTTGTTATTGAGTTTTTTAGGTGTTTTTTAATAAGTTAGTTACATATTGTTACCATTGTGTTAGTTTTAATTATATTGTAATTTTAAAAAAGTTACTTAGAAATAAAAGGGTGTGTAATATTATGAATTTGGTTTTTTTTGATGTAGATAAAAATAAAGTTAAGATATTTGAATTATTAATTTTTTAAAAAAAACTAATGAAAATAATTGTTTTAATAGGAGTGTTTTTTTTAAGTGCAGTTCTAAGCTCAATTGCTCAAGAGAAATATACAATTACGTTACATTTTGAAGGAATGAAATCTGACAAAGGCAGTTTATATATTGCTATTTATAACAAAGAGGATCGTTTTTTAAAAGAACCTCTAGAAGGACGTATTGTAAAAATAATTGATAAAAAGGTAAATATAGTATTGAATAATGTAGTAAAAGGTGAATATGCTGTTTCAGCTTTTCATGATGTGAATGATAATAGTAAAATGGATATTAATTTTTTAGGGATTCCTAAAGAGCCGATTGGTATATCAAATAATGCGAAAGGTTTTATGGGGCCTCCAAAATATAAAAATGCAAAGTTTGAGGTAACAGAGGATGTAAAGTTAACAATTAAAGTAAATTAGATAAATAAGAATTACTGTTAATGAATTTAAGTATGGTATTTAGTTGTGTTTAATTTTATTTAAATTTAATATTTAGTAGGTATTGTTAAAATTAATAAAATCAGGTAATATTATTAGTTTCTAATAATGTCAATTGTTTATTTTTGTAAAATAAACAAACTAAGAACAAATGGCTTTAAAAGCAGTTTTATTTGATATGGATGGTGTAATTGTAGACACTGAACCATTACACAAACAAGCATATTTTTTAATGTTTGATAAAGTTAAAATTGATGTTTCTCAAGCGCTATATAATTCTTACACAGGACAATCAACTTTAGAAATTTGTAAAGATTTAGTATTTAAGTTTAATTTAACTATTGATGCTACTGAATTGGTAAGGTATAAACGTGCTTTTTTTAAAGAACTTTTTTTTTCTGATAAAAATGATTTGCAGTTATTAACAGGGGTTTTAGATTTAATTAAAGATTATCATAATAATGGTGTTACTTTAGTTTTGGCGTCATCGGCATCTATGGTTACTATTGATAATGTTTTTAATAAGTTCGATTTAAATAAATATTTTAAAGGAAAAATTAGTGGTGCCGATTTAAAAGCATCAAAACCACATCCAGAAATTTTTTTAAAAGCAGCTGATATTGCTGGTTTTGATAAAAAAGAATGTTTGGTAATTGAAGATTCTACTAATGGAATTAAAGCTGCTTATGATGGTGGAGTTTATTGTGTTGCTTATAAAAGCGAACATTCTAAGGCACAAGATTATTCGTTAGCTCAAAAAATTATTGCCAATTATACAGAAATAAAATATGATTTGGTAAAAGATGTTGTATAGTTTTTTAGCCCCGATTGAAGCAATTGTTTGAGCTCTTTTTTGTTTTTTCTTTTTAAAAAAAAACAAAAAAAGCGAGTGCAGAAAGCGGGAAATAGCTTCAAAAAATAATTATAAAAAAAACTCGTTACAATACTATTGTAACGAGTTTTTATATATTTAAAAAGAATTATTGTTGTTGGAATGTTTCTAGAACATTTCTCTACCTGAAAAGTGAAAAGCACTTTCAATAGCAGCATTTTCATCAGAATCAGATCCGTGAACAGCATTTTCACCAATAGAAGTAGCAAACATTTTACGAATAGTTCCTTCGGCAGCATCTGCAGGGTTTGTAGCACCAATTAAAGTTCTAAAATCTTCAACAGCATTATCTTTTTCTAAAATAGCAGCGATAATTGGACCGCGAGTCATAAACTCAACTAATTCACCAAAGAAAGGACGTTCGTTATGCACAGCGTAAAAAGCTTCAGCATCACGAGTAGTCATTTGAGTTTTTTTCAAAGCTACGATTCTAAAACCTGCAGCATTAATTTTGTCTAAAATTGCACCAGTGTGTCCGTTTTCAACACCATCTGGTTTAATCATCGTAAAAGTTCTATTTGTTGCCATTCTAATTTTTTTTAATAGTTTTATACGTGTGAGCGTCACACAAAATCGGCGCGAAATTACATAAAATTTTTAATTTAATTGTATATTCGCCACTTATGATTTTAAAACACTTTACAGAACTTCAAGAATTTTTATCAGTACCTAAAAATATTGTTATTATAGGGCATAGAAATCCTGATGGAGACGCAGTTGGTTCAACCTTAGGCTTGAAACATTATTTAGATAAAAAAGGACATACTGCTCAGGTGGTAATGCCTAATGAATATCCTGATTTTTTACATTGGATACCTGGGTCAGATACGGTGTATCGTTTTGACCGTCAAAATAAGCAAAGTATTCGCTCTTTAGAAAAGTCAGAAATTGTATTTCTTTTAGATTTTAATGCCTTGCATAGAGTAGGAGGTGATATGCAAAATACGTTAGAAAAATACGAAAATGAATTTGCGTTGATTGACCATCATCAGCAACCAGATGACTTTAAATATATGTATTCTGACACCTCAATGTCATCAACCTGTCAAATGGTGTATAATTTTATTGAAATGATGGGTGATGTTGCTTTGATAGATAAAAACATTGCTACTTGTTTATATACAGGTATTATGACTGATACTGGTTCGTTTCGTTTTAGATCAACCACAAGTGCTACACACCGTATTATTGCCAATTTAATAGATAAAGGTGCCGAGAATGATAAAATTCACAGTAATGTGCATGATTCAAATTCGTACAATCGTTTATTATTATTAGGGCAAGCCTTAAGTAATATGAAATTATTGCCCGAGTATAAAACTGCATTTATTACTTTATCAGAAGAAGAAAAGAAAAAATTTGATTATCAAAAAGGAGATACTGAAGGCGTTGTAAATTATGCACTATCTTTAAAAGGAATTGTATTTGCTGCAATTTTTATTGAAGATAAAGAGCAAGGTATTATAAAAATGTCACTTCGTAGTAAAGGAAGTTTTTCTGTAAATCAGTTTGCTAGAAACCACTTTAATGGTGGTGGACACGATAATGCTGCTGGAGGAAAAAGTGATGTGTCTATGAATAATACTATTGCCACCTTTATAGCGTTATTACCTACATATAAAAATGAATTAGAAGCATCTTATGAGGTTTAATATTAATTATTTAATACTGTTTTTTTTAATACTAGTTTCTTGTAAAGAGCCACAGGCTAGGCGACCTAAAAAACAAGGTACAACAAATTTTTATAAAGACGTTATTGCTAAGAATAAAAAAATGAATGCCTTAGAAAAGAAACGTTTAGAAAATTGGATTTCTAAAGATACCGTTACTAAATATAAGGTTTCTGAAAATGGTTTTTGGTATACTTATAAAGTTAAAGACTCTGTAAATGCACCAAAAGTAACTACTGAAAACACAGTGTTGTTATCTTTTGATGTTTCAGATATTAATGGAAATATAATTTATAAAAAACAAAAAAGAACTTATAAAGTTGATAAAGAAGATTTTATTCCCGCATTACAAGATGGAATAAAGTTGATGAAAAAGGGGGAAATTATTACATTTGTAATTCCATCATACCGCGCTTTTGGAGTTACTGGAGATGGTAATAAAATAACTGTAAATCAACCAATAAAAAGCACTGTAACATTAATTGAAATTAAATAACAAATAACTAAAAATGAAATTAACTAAAATTTTTGCAGGAGTAGTTTTAACACTATCAGTAGTGTCATGTGGTAATAGTCAGTTTAAAACTAAAAGTTCATTAGCTACAGAAGTAGATTCTGTAAGTTATAGCTTAGGGTTAGATATGGCGAACAAGATTAAAATGAATTTTGATGATTTAGATCAAGATTTATTTGTTCAAGGTTTTAAAAACGGAATGGACTCTACCAATTTATTAGTAGACTCTAAAGATGTTAACACTGTATTAAGATCATTTTTTCAGAAAAAACAAGCCGAAAAAATGAAAGAACAACAAGAAGCACAAGCTAAAAAAGCAGCAGCTGAATTTGGCGATTATAAAAAAGAAGGTGAAAAGTTTTTAGCTGAAAATAAAACAAAAGAAGGTGTAAAAACCACTAGTACAGGTTTACAGTATGTTGTTTTAAAAGAGGGTAAAGGTGAGGCGCCAACAACAAGTTCACGTGTAAAAGTTCACTACCATGGTACGTTAACAGATGGAACAGTTTTTGATAGTTCGGTAGATAGAGGTGAACCATCTGAATTTGGAGTAACGCAAGTTATTAAAGGTTGGACAGAAGGTTTACAGTTAATGAAGCCAGGAGCTAAATATAAGTTTTTTATTCCTCAAGATTTGGCTTACGGAGCACAACAAAGAGGTGAAAAAATTAAACCTTTTTCAGCTTTAGTTTTTGAAGTTGAATTACTTGAAGTAGTACAGCAAAAAGGTTTAGGCCAAGGCCACTCAAAAGGAGACGGTCACGGACACTAAATAATATAAAGACATCAACGTAAAGTTGGTGTCTTTCACTTTAAACATTATATTAAATGAAGTTTTATAAAATTTTAGTAGCAGTTATTATTTTATTTTCAGCATGTAAGTCTGTAAAATATCCTGATTTAGAAAATGGGTTATATGCTGATATTCAAACAAACCGTGGCGATATTCTAATAAAATTACACGACCAAAAAGTACCCATGACAGTAGCCAACTTTGTGTCGTTAGCAGAGGGTAATAATCCTAAAATGACAGACTCCTTAAAAGGTAAACCTTATTACGATGGTACTGTTTTTCATAGAGTAATTAAAGATTTTATGGTGCAGGGAGGAGATATAACAGGTACCGGAAAAGGTAATGCTGGTTATAAATTTGCAGATGAATTTCCGTTAAACGAAAAAGGTCAACTAGTTTATAAACATAATGCTCCAGGAGTTATTTCTATGGCTAATTCGGGCAAGGCAACCAACTCTAGTCAGTTTTTTATTACACATAAAGCAACTCCTTGGTTAGATGGTAAACATACTGTTTTTGGTAAGGTTCTAGAAGGTCAAAATATAGTAAACGCTATTCAGCAAAACGATTCAATTAGTCATGTAAAAATTATTAGAGTTGGTGACGCTGCTAAAAAAATTAAAGCTTTTGATGTATTTGAGTACGAATTAACCAATGTAACCAAAAAAGAAGCTGAGCGTAATAAGAAAATAGCAATATTAAAGCGTGAGTTTCAAGAAAAAAAAGGAATTAATAAAGCAGTTAAAACAAACTCTGGATTAAAAATTTTACAGTTACAAAAAGGAAAAGGTAAAAAAGTAAACCCGGCAATTCCAACAACAGTACATTACACATTATTTTTAACTGATGGACAAAAAATTGATTCGAGTTTAGATAAAGCTGCACCTTTTACTTTTACAATTAACGACCCTAATTTTCCATTAATAGCAGGTTGGAAAGAAGGAGTGCAAACTATGAGAGAAGGTGATAAATCAGTATTCTTTATTCCTTATTATTTAGGATATGGTGAAAAAACCTTAGGACCAATAGAAGGTAAATCAGACCTAATTTTTGAAATAGAAGTTTTAAAAGTGGGTAAATAATTTTTTATGGAAGATATTATAAAATGTGATAAAGAGCTTCTTATTTATTTAAATAATTTAGGAAGTGAACAATGGGATTGGCTTTGGTTAGCAATAACAAATCAATTTAATTGGACACCGTTATTTATATTTATGCTTTACCTAGTGTTTAAGCACTTAGGTTTAAAAAAAGGACTATTTACAGTTGTTTTTATAGCTTTGTTAATTACATTTTCAGATCAATATACTAATTTAATTCGAGGTGTTTTTGAACGATTAAGGCCTAATAATGATCCTTCAATAGCTCAAAACACCTTAAGAAGGTTAATAAAGCCACAAAGTTTTAGTTTTACTTCGGGGCATGCTACAACTTCTACCGTTGTAACTGTTTTTTTAATAATGTTATTAAAAGAAAAATTTAAGTATGTTAAACTATTACTATTTTTTCCGCTAGTATTTGCTTATAGTCGCTTGTATTTAGGAGTACATTTTCCTATTGATATTTTAGCAGGGTTTTTAAATGGTACTATTGTAGGTTTTATAGCTTACAGCTTTTATAGCTTTTTATTAAAAAAAATATTTAATAAATAACGTTGTTATATAATTAGATAAAAAAAACTATCCATATTTAAATATGGATAGTTTTTTTTATTTAAATGTTTAAACAAAAAAAGTCCTACCAAAGCAGGACTCAAGATTTTCATCTACGGCATATAGCCTTATTGTGATAAGATTAAAAGATTAGAGTAATTTTTTCACATTTCAAATATATAAAAATTTTTGTTGATTATTAAAGTAATTTGTTAATTTAGAAAAAATAATAATTGCTATATTATGTCAAAAATACTTGGATTAGATTTAGGAACAAATTCTATTGGTTGGGCGTTGGTTGAAGATAACGTTATTTTAGGAATGGGAAGTAGAATTTTCCCCGAAGGTGTTGTAAATTTAGGTGAGGGAGAAGGAAGAGAAACTTCAAAAAATGCTAGTAGAACAGAAGCGAGAGGAATTAGAAGGCAAATTTTTAGAAGAAGGTTGCGAAAACGATATTTATTAAAAGAATTGGCAAAACATAATTTCTGCCCAATTTCTCCCGATTTAATTAAAGATTGGAACGGTACAGAAATTTTCAAAAATGAAGAATTGCAAGATTGGTTTAAATTAAATCCATATGAATTAAGAGCAAAAGCAATTCACGAAGAAATATCTTTAGTAGAAATTGGAAGAATTTTTTATCATATAATTCAGCGTAGAGGATTTTTAAGTAATAGTAGAAGTGCTGGTGCAGATGTAAAAGAAACAAGTACGCTTTTTACAGGTGATGCCAAAATTGGTAAAATAGGAATTAGTACAACTTTAGAAAGTATTGAAGAAAATAAAACACTAGGTTCTTACTTAAATTTGATACAACCCAAAGAAAATGAACCTTATTCCGAAAATTTAGAACGTATAAGAAATAGATATACAACCCGACAAATGTATATTGATGAATTTGAATTAATTTGGAAAATTCAAAAAATATATCATACAGAATTAACCGAAAATTTAAAATCGTTATTTGGCGGAAGAAAAAAAGACGGCTATAAAGATGATGGTGTTTTATTTCATCAAAGACCTTTACGCTCTCAAAAACATTTAGTCGGTAATTGCGCTTTTGAACCTAAAAAAACAAAATGTAAAATTAGTGCCATTCCTTTTGAATTATTTAGAATTTATCAATGGGTAAACACGCTTTCTTATGATTTTAACGGCGAAAAACAACAAATTACATCCGAAGAAAAAGAAAAAATTATACAGCTTTTACTATCTAAAGAAAAAGTTCCTTTTAAGGCAATACGAAAGGTTATTGACAAATCAGAAAGTAATTATCAATTTAATTATAAGGATAAAGATAATATTGTAGGAACACATACGATTAGTAATTTATCAAATAAAAAGTTTTTTGGAAAGCAATGGTTTCGTTTTTCAGAAAAAGAACAAGAAGATATTTGGCACGTTTTATCTTTTTTTGATGATAGGGATAAGCTAAAAGAATACGCCTTAAAAAAATGGGGTTTCGACGATAAAAAAGCAACCGAAATTTCTAAATTTAATTTAAAAGAGGATTATGCTAATTTAAGTAGAAAGGCAATCAATACTATTTTACCTTTTTTAAAACAAGGTTTTATGTATGATGTAGCTGTTGGTTTAGCAGGCGTAAAAAATGTTTTAGCAGAAAGTTGGAATCAGTATCAGCAATTTGTATTAGATAATGTACCTGAAATAGTACGATGTAACTTAAAAGGAGGGTATGTTGAACCGTTAAAAAACATGCTAAAAAACGAATTTAATTGTACTGATAAACAATTAAAAAAAATATATCATCACAGTAGTGCTATTGAAACATTACAAACTTTAGAAAAACTTCCTGTTAGCCTAAACGGAGATAAAGAAATACAAAAAATTAAAAATCCGGTTGTAATTACCGCTTTATTTGAAATACGAAAATTAGTAAATGAAATTATAACTACTTACGGAAAACCAACGGAAATAAAAGTAGAATTAGCACGAGATTTAAAATCATCAAAAACAAACCGACAAGAAACCAGAAGAAGACAACAAATTTTAGAAAAAGAAAACGACAGGGTAAAAGTGGAGTTAGAAGGCTTAGACCAACGAATAAATCACACCAATATTTTAAAATATAAGCTGTGGGAAGAGTGTAACAACACCTGCCCATTTACAGGAAAAGTAATTACGCTTAGTCAACTTTTTACTGGAGAAATTCAAATAGAACATATTTTTCCGTGGAGTAGGTCGTTAAATGATAGTTTCAATAATAAAACATTATGTTTTGCTGATGAAAACAGAGCCAAAGGAAATAAAACGCCGTATGAATTTTATAGTTCGCAAGGTGCTGAAAAATGGGAAGCTATAAAATTACAAGCATTAAGTTGTTTTAAAACAAAAGCTCATTATCCTAATTGTTATAATAAATTCAAGCATTTTGTAAAGCAAAAACACGATGAAGATTTTATAAGCCGTCAATTAAACGATACTAGATATATAAGTAAAGAGGCTAAAAATTATCTATCTAAAATATGTGCAAGCGTAATGGTAGCACCAGGGCAAATGACCGCCGTATTAAGGCATAATTGGGGGTTAAATACTATTTTAAATAAAGATGAAAATACTAAAACAAGAGCCGATCATAGGCATCATGCAATAGATGCTTTAGTAATGGCATGTGCTAGTAGGGGGCATTTACAAGAGTTAAGTAAGCGAAATAGGTATAATAAAAACTATGAATTGAAAGATTTTCCGATGCCTTGGCAATCTTTTAGAATGGATGCTGAAACTGCAGTTGAACAAATTTTAGTATCACACAAAAAGCAAAAGAATTTAGTAACCGTTAGAACTCATAAAACTAAAAAAAATGGGGTCGAACATAAAAATATAGGCGTTTCCGCTAGAGGGCAATTGCATAAAGAGTCGGTTTATGGAAAAAGAACAGCGCCAGATAGTAACGAAGCATTTCATATACGAAAACCATTAGAAAGTTTGACCACAGAAAAGCATTTAGATAAAATTGTAGATGCAACTGTTAAATTACTTATTTTAAAACGAGTTAAAGAGTTAGGCGGTTTTGTAAAAGGTAAAATACCAGCAGAAACCTTTTTTAAAATTGATGAAAATGGTATAAAACAAGCACAAGTATTTTTACCCAATAAAAATGGGAGCAAAGTACCAATTAAAAAAATACGAATTAAAGAAAATATAGGCGGAGCGGAAAAATTAAAAGAAGATGTAAACCAATATGTGAACCCTAGAAACAATCACCATGTATTAATTTATGAAGATTTAAAAGGTAATTTACAAGAAAGTGTCGTAACTTTTTGGACAGCCGTAGAGCGTAAAAGACAAAAACAAGATGTGTTTCAACTTCCTGAAGATGGAAAAGAAATTGTAACCACTTTGCAAATTAATGATATGTTTTTATTAGGTTTACAAAATGATGAGGTTGATTGGAATAATATAGATACGAATCTTTTAAAAGATAATTTATATCGAGTTCAGAAAATTAGTTCTAAAGATTATAATTTTAGAATAGTTGAGGCTTCAACAATTTTAAATAAAGAAGAAGCTGTTAGAAGTAGTTTAATTAGTTTTCAAAAATTAAACCCAATAAAAGTTAAGGTTAGTAGTATTGGTGTAATAGAAAAACTGTAATAATTTGGTGAAAAAAAAAGAGTTCATTGACATTTTTTGATTAGAGAAAACGATATTCTGACCTCACGGTTATGAATCCTGCGTTCCGTTGTGGTTTGATTAAAGAAAACGATATTAAAATGTTCTACGTAATTTGAGATAAATTTTTAAAATATACCAATTTTTGGTATATTTGAATTAAATTAGTTTCAAAATGAATAAAAACACATCAATATCACTCGGAAATTATTTTGACCAATTTGTTCAAAGTAGCATAAGTCAAGGGCGATTTAAAAACGTTAGCGAAGTTATTCGTGCAGGATTAAGGCTTTTAGAAGAGGAAGAGAGTAAAGTAATTGCTTTGAAAAATGCAATTCAGGAAGGAATTGATAGCGGAATTGCTCACGATTTTGACCCCAAAAAACATCTTGAATCACTAAAATCGAAAAAAAAATCGAATGTTTAAATATAAACTGACGAACAAAGCGGTTGCTGATTTATCAAAAATTTGGGAATATACATTTGAAATTTGGTCAGAAAAACAAGCCGATAAATATTACAACGGACTAATTTCAGATTGTGAGGAAATTGCTGAAAATCCAAGTTTAGGAAAAAATTATAACGGAATTTCAAAACAACTTTTGGGTATAAAATCAAATCGACATATAATATTCTACAGGACTTTAAATAAAAATTATGTTGAAATAACAAGAATACTACACGAAAGAATGGATTTGAAAAAAAGAATTTCTGAATAAAAACTATTATTGTGGTTTGATTAAAGATTAGAGAAAACGATATTAGTGCAAGCGCAACGGCTTCTTTGAGTTTAGTTGTGGTTTGATTAAAGATTAGAGAAAACGATATTGACAACTGCAACAGCTACCCAAGTAACTGGTTGTGGTTTGATTAAAGATTAGAGAAAACGATATTAATCATATAAAAATGTATGAATTGACTTCTGTTGTGGTTTGATTAAAGATTAGAGAAAACGATATTCAATACAACTACACAGCAATTAGATTTAACAGTTGTGGTTTGATTAAAGATTAGAGAAAACGATATTCTGTGGGATAAAACAGATGTAGAAGGTTATGTTGTGGTTTGATTAAAGATTAGAGAAAACGATATTAATTTTGATGTTAAAGATGACCGTTTTTCAGTTGTGGTTTGATTAAAGATTAGAGAAAACGATATTCAGGTATTTCAGTCATTAACTGCTTAAATGTTGTGGTTTGATTAAAGATTAGAGAAAACGATATTGTCGACAGTTTCCTTTACGTCTATATTAAGTTGTGGTTTGATTAAAGATTAGAGAAAACGATATTAACAAGTATAATAAAGAATGACACCGCAGCGTTGTGGTTTGATTAAAGATTAGAGAAAACGATATTGGGTCAAATAATTTATTGGCGTTCACTTTAGTTGTGGTTTGATTAAAGATTAGAGAAAACGATATTCATAAGGAAAAGGAGATACATTTTTGGCTTGTTGTGGTTTGATTAAAGATTAGAGAAAACGATATTCATTAACTCCAACATCTCTAAGAGCATCATGTTGTGGTTTGATTAAAGATTAGAGAAAACGATATTGAAATACCGGTTAACTCTAA